>SYFN01000246.1 GCA_005800405.1 Burkholderiales bacterium | reverse complement strand
CTACGGTTACTGATGCAGAGCTTAAAATGATCGAAGATCGATTGAATCACCGCCCCAGAAAACGATTGGGATTTAAAACCCCGCATCAGGTGTTTCATGAATCTCTAAACCGTGTTGCACTTCGTACTTGAAACCACGTAATATGAATGGCGACCTTCTTATGATCAATCAGTCTGCCCGACAAATACTGAAAATAGATTCGATGTTAAGCTCTGTGTCGCAAATTCGCTCCGCTTATGCCACCTACCACGATTCAGAATCCCTCTTACTTTTCTGGCACCATCATCCCCTGATCAGAGCGCTAGCAGCCGAGAAAATCCAAGACCGAGACCTCTCACTTTTTGATCGCAAGCGTAATATCTTACTGACATTGAACCATGCTTCGGCACCCCTTGTTGATGCATCAGGTCAGATAATCGGCGCGGTAGATTTTTTCCGGGATTCGACAAAAAAGCATCGGACATTCTATGAATTGAAACGTACAGAAGAGCAATTCAGGCTTCTGTTGGAGGGTACCACGGATTACGCTATCTTCATGTTGGATCAGGACGGTCTTGTCGTAAGCTGGAATCCAGGTGCCGAGCGCATAATTGGCTTTGGCAAGTCGGAGATTATCGGACAACATCTATCGGTGTTTTTTACTCCCGAAGATCAAGCAAAAGGTGAGCCTAAACGCAAGCTCAGCGAGGCAAGTCAGCAGGGAAGGGCCGAAGAAGATGGCTGGCGGGTACGCAAAGACGGCCATCGCTTCTGGTGTACTGGTGTCACAGGAGCACTGCGTGACACGGAGGTTAATCTGAAGGGCTTCGTCGTAATTTTGCGCGACAATACCGAGCGAAAACTCGTTGATCAAAATAATTTTTTTCTTGCAAATCATGATGCACTGACCGGGCTACCAAATCGTGCTCGCTTTTTGGAGCGGCTGCATGAAGCGCTCATCAATGCAGATCGCGATCGAACACGGGTTAGCTCGGCTCGGCGGTGACGAGTTCGTACTGATACTGACGAGAATCAAATCCCTGTCGCCTGCTGAGCTGATCGCCGAGAATGTCACTCATGAGCTGAGCAAGCCATACACTATCGACAACCATGAGATCAATAGCAGTGCCAGTGTGGGTATTGCGTACTACCCCCAAGACGGCCGTGACTCGGGCGAATTACTTCAGAAGACTGATCTTGCGATGTATCGCGCAAAGGCAACGGGCCGAGGGCGCTACCGCGTTTTTGCCCCAGGTATGCTGACAGAGGTGCAGCAGCGTCGACAACAGGAGGAGCAATTGCGGTCTGCCGTTGCGTACGGCGATTTCGACCTTGTCTACCAGCCTCAGATCGATCTGGAGACCCTGCAGATTACCGGGGCCGAAGCGCTGCTTCGATGCCGAAATTCACAGCTGATGACGCTTTCCACCAGGCAGATCATTGCTCTGGCAGAGGAAATGGGATTGATTTGCAGCGTTGGTACCTGGGTGCTTGATTTGGCCTGCAGCCAACTTGCACACTGGCGTTTTCTCGATGCGTCTGAAGCGTTCAATATATCTGAACTGTCTGCGCTGAAGGTGTCTGTGAATATCGCACCTGCTCAATTGTTGGCAGACACCTTTATCGACAGTTTGAAAAAAATATTGGCCCAGTACGACTTGCCTGCAACCATATTGGAAATTGAAATCACCGAGGCATCTCTGGTCAGTGCTATTACCTAAGAAAGTCGCGTGATTGATGAATTGAAATCACTTGGTGTTTCCATCAGCATCGATTATTTTGGCGCGGGTATGTCCAGCTTGTCATATCTCAAACAATTTCCGGTCGATGTACTCAAGCTGGATCCTGGATTAATCAGCAATCTACCTCGTGATCATGAAGATGCCGCCATTGTGTCCGCCATCATTCGCCTGGCCAGCGATTTGCATATCAAGGTGGTTGCTTAGGGCGTTGAAAATTTCGATCAGCTTAGCTTCCTCAGATCAACACCCTGTCAGTGCGTTCAGGGTTTTCTCTTTAGTGAAGCAGTGAGGCCGGACAAATTCATTCAGCTCCTGCAAAATCGCAAGTCCGGAGGGCGTATCATTCACTAAGCTGCTTGAATCGCGCGCTGCTGTTTTGGTTCAGAGGATCCTTTCTCATGTGAATGCGAATACAAGCACTACACTCCCTATTCTCAAGGTCGGTCACAATTGCTGGCGTACCGCTCACGCGTATCGTTTTTCCATGCTGGTTGATGCGCAGATTTACTTCAGAGCGGTACGAGAGGCGACTCGACAAGCCAAACGCTGCATTTTCATTCTTTCCTGGGATATAGACAGCCGTATATGGCTAGTACCCGAGGGGGCGGTAGATGGCTATCCCGAGCCACTCGGAGATTTTCTGCATGCGATCGTGGCCGGGCGTCGTGAACTTCACGCCTATGTACTGAACTGGGATTTCACCTTGCTTTATGCGATGGAGCGCGAATGACTGCCTGCCTATCGTCTTGGGTGGCGTACACATCGACGTTTACATTTCCTGATGGATGGGCGACGTCCGGTTGGTGCGAGTCACCATCAAAAAGTCATTGTCATTGATGACGCGCTTGCTTTTGTGGGCGGTCTGGATCTGACCAGTGCACGTTTGAATACGCCAGCGCATTCTGCTGTACAGCGTCTGCGCTGGGATGCCGATGGCAAGGCCTATCCTCCGTTTCATGACATACAGGCTGCAGTTGATGGTCATGCTGCCCGAGCGCTCGGCGTACTGTGCCGCGAGCGCTGGCGACTAGCGGGTGGCCCTGATACCGTCGAGCTCACACCACCTGAGATGAAACTCTGGCCCGATTGTCTGGACGTCGACCTGAGCGATATACCCGTCGCGATTGCTCGCACCGTGCCTGCCTATGACGGCACGCCAGGCGTGAATGAGATACGTCAGCTCCACCTTGATGCGATCGCAGCGGCGCAGCAAAGCCTTTTATTTGAAAACCAGTATTTCACCTCGGGTCTGATCGCAGAGGCGATCTCTCGCCGTCTGGCCGAGCCGCTCGGACCCGAGGTACTGATTATTTCTCCGAACAAGCAGAGCGGCTGGCTGGAGGAAATCACCATGGGCGTGTTGCGCGCCCGCCTGCACGTGCGCTTGCGCCGACCAGATATTCACCATCGTTACCGAATGATGTCGCCACAGCTTGATGAAATTGACAATGGCGCCTTGAACATCCACAGCAAATTTTTTTTTGCGGATGATCGCTTGCGCTGCATGGGTTCAGCCAATCTATCCAACCGGTCCATGGCTTGCGATACTGAATGCAACCTTTGTATCGAGGCCGTGGGCGATGAGCATGAGCGGATTGCACAGGGTATAGCGCGTATGCGCGCAAGACTACTGGCTGAACATTTGGCGACCAAGGCTGAGATTGTTCAAAAAGTCTTTTGCGACAAAGGCCTGCTGTCAGCAACGCAGTACCTGAACCGGAAGCCGCGACGCTTGGTCGAGCTGGATCCGTTGGTTGCGCCAGAGCTGAATGCCTTGATACCTCAGCAGTCGCTGTTTGATCCGCAGGAACCTATCGATCCTGAAGCGCTAATCGCGCGCCTGGTACCACGCGAAAGCTGTGAGCCTTTGGTGCGTCGTTTTATGGGGCTGGTCACCACGACCGCAATGCTGATTGCGGTCGTGGTGACCTTGCGATATACACCGCTACAAGCATATCTGAACCTGCATGCCATGACTTTATTGGCCGGCGAGTTACGCGAAATGGCTTGGGCACCTTTATGGATCGTCCTCGCCTTCGTTCTAGGTGGGCTGCTGATGGTTCCCGTTACCTTGCTGATCGCAGCAACCGGTGTGGTGTTCGGGACATTTCCAGGTGCATGGTATGCGCTTGCGGGTTCAGTGCTTTCCGCAGCGACCGGCTATCTTCTTGGTGAAATGCTGGGAAAAGATACGGTCCGCCGTCTGATGGGCCCACGTATCAGACGTTTGTCACTGCGTATTGCCCGCCGTGGTGTGATTGCGATGATCATCGTTCGTGCGCTGCCACTGGCGCCCTACAGTGTAGTCAATATGGCGGCCGATGCATCTCACAAACGGCGACGCGATTTTCTTATTAGTACAGCGCTTGGCATGCTGCCAGGTATTTTTTTTAACCACCACTTTTGCCGAACACCTGGTCATGGTGATTCATCAACCCAGCCATCAGACGCTGGGTATCCTGATGATTGTTGTGCTGTTACTGGTCGCTGTGGCGATTGCCACAGCCAGGATGGTACGACGTCAACAGAACCACCGATAAGCCCATGGCCATTGCATGAGCTGACAGGATTGTTGACAGCCGCTTCGGGCGGCGATGACGATGCGCAGTTACAATCCGGTTTTTCTTATTTCTGGTTTCAACCTCGATCATGCAGCCATCCCAGCCCCGCGCTCTTGCCCGTATCCTTCCAGCGATAAATACTTCTGACGGTGCAGGAGTACGCCTTCGCCGCAGTCTGGGCAGTGGGGAGGGTACGCGGCTGGATCCTTTTCTCATGCTTGACGAGTTCTCGTCTGTTAATCCTGGTGACTACATTGCAGGCTTCCCTTCACACCCTCACAGGGGATTTGAGACAGTGACCTATATTCTGGATGGACATACGCGCCATGAGGATCATTTGGGCAATCACGACGATCTCAAAAGTGGCGGTGTGCAAT
>SYFN01000245.1 GCA_005800405.1 Burkholderiales bacterium | reverse complement strand
GACCGAATAGATATTGCCAGTGCTGAAGGCGGAGTCGTCAGAGGCAAGAAATACGGTAACCGGTGCGATTTCCTCTGCTTTGGCCAAGCGGCCCATTGGCTGTCTGGCGATGAATTGTTTGCGGGCTTCGACAGGATCGTCATACGCATTGATGCGATCCTGAAGCGATGGTGTGTCGACGGTACCCGGGCAGACGGCGTTGCAGCGTATGCCTTTGCCAACGTAATCGGCGGCGACCGCTTTCGTCAGTCCAATGACGGCTGCTTTACTGGCCCCATAGACAAAACGATTGGGAAGACCTTTAACGCTGGAGACTACGCTGGCCATGTTGATGATGCTGCCTTTACCTTGTGACAGCATTTTGGGTATCACGGCCTGAATCATCCAGAACTGCGAGCGCACATTGAAATCAAAGGCGAAGCTCCAATCCGCATCACTGGCTTCGAGCACATTACCCGCATGGACGTAGCCGGCACAATTGAAGAGCACATCAATGCACGCGAGTTGGTTAACAACGGCATTGATGGCTTGCTTATTCATCACGTCCAGCAGGGCGGTTTGAATATTCTGCAATCCATCGAAGCGAGCCAGTAATTCGCTGTTGATATCCGTTGCAAGAACGCTGGCGCCCTCAGCCGCCATGGCGAGTGCGCTGGCATAACCGATACCCTGACCGGCAGCAGTGATGAGCGCAGTTTTCCCTTGAAGTCTCATGATCTTTCCTGTTTGAACGTCAAACGCTTACTCTTTTTTGACGCTGGCATTCAGTGCAGCGATCTGAAAATTTTGCATGCGCTGTTCCGCGACCGAGTACCACTTGTTCTGCTGATCCTGAAAATTCGTGTAGTGCTCGTAGATTTTTTTGAAGTTGGCATTTTTCGATGCTTCCTCTGCCATTACTTCTTTTGCGGCTTTCAGGCTGGCTTTCATGACATCCATAGGGAAGGGGCGGAGCTTGACACCGCGCTTGATCAGTCGCGCCAATGCCTGCGGGTTACGTACATCGTACTTGGCCTGCACCATGACATGCGTCTCATAAGATGCCGCTGTAAGCACTGTACGATAGAGCTGCGGCAGGGCACTCCATTGCTTGTTACCGATGATGAGAGTGGAATGCGAGCCGGTTTCCCACCAGCCTGGCGTGTAGTAATAAGGCGCAACGCGATCGAAACCCAGCTTTTCATCATCGTAGGGACCGACGAATTCGGCCGCATCAATGGTGCCTTTTTCCAGTGCAGGATAAATGTCGCCGGCAGGAATCTGCTGTGGTACCACGCCCAACCTTTGCAAGATGCGACCACCGAATCCGCCGACGCGCATTTTCAGGCCGGACATATCCTGAAGGCTCTTGATCTCTTTGCGGAACCAGCCACCCATCTGGCAACCTGTGTTACCGCAGGGTAGCGTGGTGATGCCATAGCTTTTCAGGAATTCCATGAAGATTTCCCGGCCGCCACCTGCGGTGTACCACGCGGTCTGCTGGCGTGAGCTCATGCCGAAAGGACCGCAAGTGTCGAAGGTGAACGTCGGGTCTTTGCCAAAATAAATGTAAAGCGGCGTGTGGCCCATTTCGATGGTGCCGTTTTGGACCGCATCGAGCACCTGAAACGCTGGCACGATTTCACCCGCTGGGAAGGTGCGTATCGTAAATTTACCCTGGGTGAGTTCAGACACCCGCTGGGCAAAAAACTCGGCACCACCAAACAAGGTATCCAGCGATTTGGGAAAGCTTGACGCCACCCGCCACGTCAGAGTAGGGAGCGATTCTGCTGCGGCTGATGTCGCGATGGTCGCTGCAGCGGCACCACCGGCGGTCTGTATGAATTTACGTCGTTCCATGCTTGTCTCCTTTTTATTTTGAGTGTTGTTGTGGTCTGTGGAAGCACCGATTGACTAACAGTGCGCACTCCATGAAAAAAATGACGCCAAGTCCTCGAACTTCCGAATCCCCGCGTCGTACAACTGAATTGAATCGTCATGAAACGTGAACCTATTGAGCAACGCCCGGTTTGTCTTCCAATAGAATCTTCAGCACGGCGGCATCATCCAGCGAATCATAACCGCTGGCCAGCGTCGCCTTGAAAATTTCCAGCGCGTAGCTCGCCAGGGGTGTCTCCTGCCCTGCTTTACTTGCCATCGCAACGCCCAGCGCAACATCCTTGGTGAGAATATGGGCGTGCGCCCTAGGGGCGTAATCATTACCCAGCGCGCGCGTCATTCGATCTTCCAGCATCATCGACTGGCCGCTGGATGCACCCATCAATGCCAACAGTTTTTGCTGGTCGAGACCGAGTCTCGTACCTAGTGAAATCACCTCGGCGGCGGCAACCAGATTGATACCAGCGAGGAGATTGTTGACCAGTTTGTATCTTGCGCCATCGCCGATACGGGTGCCGAGGCGAAAGATCTTGTCCGATAGTGCATCAAGAACGGCTTGATGGCGTGCGATCACCTCATCCGCACCGGCCAGCATGATGCTCATGGTTCCCGCCTCGGAGCGCACCGGACCACCCGAGATGGGTGCGTCGATGACGGTCAGGCCCAGGCTCGTTAATCGCTCGGCGATGGTCAACGTGTCCTCCGGCGCAATGGTCGGGCATAGCATGACCGTTTTTCCCTCGCAAGCGGTGCGGGTGACGCCTGTTTCGCCAAAAAGCACCTCATCGACCTGTTTGGCGTTGACCACCACGATGATGATCAGCGTCGCTTTTAGTGCAAGTTCAGCAGGGCTCACGCAAATGGGAATACCCGCAGTCGTGGCTGCCTGCATTGCCTCAGGGCGGATGTCGTGCGCGCAGACCTGCAGGCCTTTGCGGTGGAGATTCAGCGCCATGGCCATGCCCATGGACCCGATGCCTATCAAACCTGCGTTCATCTGTTGTCTCGTTGCCAGTGGAGAGGTGGCAGCCTGGCTGCCGTCAGGCAGGAGTATACGGGCAGGCGAGGCGGTGGAGGCTTTAAAAGGGAGTCAAACGCCAGCGGTGGGCGTCGTCCGTGTTTGGTCTCCATGCGCCGCCGAAGTGATGGGGTGAGCCTGGCGCGGTGACCGTTTCAATACCAGCGCCATGGGGCGCCATTCGGGTGATGTGTGCGCGCGCCATGATGACGACCGCCATGGCTGCCCTGACCTCAGCAAAAATTCACCATGGGCAAGCCCGGTAAGCGCAGCCGTTTTTCTGGTCGGTGTGAAAGTTCGACAGGACGCGGACTTTTCGCTTATATTTCCGCCAAGCATCACTTCAGTTGCGGCTTGGTTTGCCGATTCAAAAGTATTGATGATTCGCGCCGAGCGCGCCGTACAGAGACCCCACCCCACCATGGCAGACGAGGACAACAAGCCGGAAGAAGAAGTCGCAGCCGCCGATGCGGCTGCGCCGGCCGAGGCGCCCAAGCCGCCGGTCAAATGGAAAAAAGTGCTCGATGAGGGGCACGCGGGCGCCCATGGCGGTGCCTGGAAGATTGCGCTGGCCGACATGATGACGGCCATGATGGCTTTCTTTTTGCTGATGTGGTTGCTGGGCGCGACGCCCGAAGAGCAGCGCCAGGGCATCGCCGAGTATTTCCAGCCGACCGACCGCAAAGAGGCGGCGATGGGCGAGACCGCAGGGTCGAACGGCATGTTTGGCGGGCGGTCCATCATTGATCCCGATGGGATACCTGACACGCCCCAGCAGGAGGCCATTATGGAGCGTGTGACACCGCGCTCCGAGGCCGGCCCCAGCGAAGATCTGGGTACCTCGCCGGATGACAAGCCGCATCCCAAGTATGCGAAAAATCTAACGGAGGAACAGAAGCAGCAAATCGCCGCGCAAGCCGAGAAAGAAAAACTCGACAAACTGGAAAAAGAAATTGACGAGCGGCTCTCACTCAATCAGCAGCTGGCCGACCTGAAGAGTCAAGTTACCTTCACGCGAGAGAGGGATGGGCTGCGTATCGATATTATCGACAAGGCTAATTTCTCGATGTTTGGCAGTGGGAATGCAGCCATGGATCCGCGCGCACGTGCACTGATCAACGAGGTGGCGAAATCACTGGCGGGTATGCCCAATAAAATGGCCGTGAAAGGTCACACGGACAGCACGCCTTTCCCCGAGGGCAGCGAACGAACGAACTGGTCATTGTCGATAGAGCGTGCTGAAGCTACACGTCGCATGCTTGAGCAGGTAGGCATGTCCAGCGCGCGGTTTGCCCGCGTCGAGGGCGTTGCCGATACCGCGCCTTTCGCACCGAACAATCCCGCGGATCCTCGTAATCGACGTATCAGCATTACCGTGCTGTACAACGATCCACCGCCTTCCTGACTGTCCCCTGCACTTGTCAATATGGGCAACTATGTCGGCGACGCGATATTGTCCTTGTAAGGAAATAGTCTGGCCATCCACCCGAAGATCAATGCACCAAAGACCAGTGTCGCCGCCGCGATATTGAGCGACCACGAAAATCCCTGCGCATGCGTGCTGGCTCGTGCGAGCAGCAGTGCGGCCACCGGCGGACCGATGATCTGACCAAATCCAAAAGCGGCAGACAGCATGCCAATGATCGCAGGCGCTGATTGCGGATGCAGCCTCCTGCCTAACTGCATCGCAAAAAAAGTGATTGCGGTAAAGGGTAATCCCACCAGCAGGCTGCCCAGCGCAAAACCCGAGAGTACTGGCATCCAGTTACCAATAGCGACCCCGGCTGCCTGTATCAGGAAGCAGGCGAGTAGCAGATAACGTTGATCGACACGTGCTGGAATGCGCGAGGCCATGATTGCCCCCAGTGCCACGGCAATACCAAGCAGGGGCCAGAAGAGATCGGGCCAAATTGAACCAGGGATCGCCGTGCGCGCAATCACAGGCAGGAAAGTCGCTGTGATGATGTAACCAAAGCCGGCCAGGCCATAGGCGAGTGTCAGTGCCGCTTTTTCGGTGGTACTGCCACCGCTCGTCGAGCGCTCATGCATGGCAGCGGGCAGAGGCAGTCCGGCATCGGTATGAAAGACGCGCCACACGATGGCGGTCATGAGCGCGGCCAGCAAAGCAAACGCCACCCATCCCGCACCGGAATGCCAGTCCAGTTGCACCATCAAACTGGCAAGCAGACCACTGCTGGCAATGCCAACGCCTGGGCCGGCATACACGATCCCACCCGAAGAGGGCAGATTCATGCGCGACAATCGTCCCAGACACCAGGTGCTGGTGTAGACGAACGTGACGGCGGTGATCACGCCGGCAATAAAGCGCAACCAAGGCCATGCTGCGGGAGCGTCTATGGCCATCAGTGCGGTGAGCAGGCAAGTCAGCAACAAGCCCGCGCGCACCATGCGCGATACGGATAAGGGTGGCCAGCCTTGCCGTGACCAAATCGTGGGCTGCAGCGTGCACAGAATGGCGCCCAGCAGATAGCCGAAATAATTCGCGCTGGCCAGCCAGCTGGCGCTGGCGAGATCAAGCAATCCGTCATGCAGCATCATGGGCATGAGCGGCGTGAACGCAAACCGTCCTATACCCATGGCCACTGCCAGCGACAGCGTTCCCGACAGTGCGATGACTAGCGGATGACTATCGCCATCAGTGTCAGTCGATGGGATCATTCAGCAGGATGGCGTCGCCGTCAGGATGGGAACCGCCTGCGTGGCAAGCTTGGGCAAAACTGTGCGCCGCCCGATCTGATCCATTTCAGAACGGCGCATTGGTCGCGCGCTTGCAGCGACCGGTGATTAGATCGAGATGCTTGTCGCCTCCGAGATCAAGCCACTGCTTGAACTGGCCATTCCGGCGATTGAGTGTGAAATGCTCGCCAGTGATAATCAGCCCGAAACGTTTGAACAGGGCGGGACGGCTGACTTTGAGCAGGTCATCTTGTACATGTAATGTGCCTTTACGGTTCATCGATATTGCATATTCGCCGGTGTACCATCCGGTATTTTCATCAAAATCGAATTGCGCGGGCATGGTTAGACGTACGGCATCAAAGGGCTGAGAAAGATTGTCGTCGGGTTTGCTCACCTCAAGATCGCAAATGACGTCGAGTTTTCCCTTGCTCTGAAAAGGTGTTTTTTTGCCATGTATGTCAAGACTGATCAGGCCCGTCATCGCCGCGGTGATGACTACTCCTGCCAAAATGATCAGGGCCAGCAAGGCAATAATTATTTTTTTCATCGATGATCTCCTTCGCCTTACTACGCCTATTTTGTGTGGTGCAATTGTCGGCGTACATGATCCAATAAACCCGCGCAGGCATCCTCGATCAGATCGAGCACCTGCGTGAACCCTTCTGTGCCGCCATAATAAGGGTCGGGTACCACGGGGGCGTCATGTTGTCGGCAGAATTCTGTCAGGCGCCGAAGTTTGCGCCGCATCGGTGGCGGGCAGGCATGTTCAGCCAGTGCCAGATTATCCCAGTCCATGGCCAGCAATAAATCATGTTCGATGAAATCCGCCTCGGTGATCTGGCGGGCGCGCAAGTCGGACAGGTCATATCCGCGCTGCGCGGCGGTCTGCTGGCTGCGGTGGTCAGGTGGCTCTCCAGGATGATAGTTATGGGTGCCGGCAGAGCTGATATGGACCATGGCATCCAGGTGTGCCTCTTTGACCAGATGCCGAAATACGCCATGTGCCGTTGGACTGCGGCATATGTTGCCCATGCAAAGGAAGAGCACGCTGAAGGCCGCTTGCGGCGAGGTGCTTGATTCTGTCGGCGTGAGGGCCTCGTTCATTCTTGTTCTGTCGTGATGCACACCAGAGGGAGTGCGTCCTTGATTGCTCTTATTCTACATCTCGCAAGAGCCATCACGTATCCATGCTGCGACCTGGACGAAAGGCTTTCGACTGCCTAGGTCTTGCAATCACACTTCAGAAAATTGAGTTACCACCCGATCAAGCGGCTGAATAGCTATGCCGCCATCATAGCGTACCCAACTCGAGGTCCGCGCAGAGACGCAAGATGGCCTCTCGCTTATCTGGAAAAATCTTGATGTATTTGCGAAAGCCATTGCGTATGTGTTCTTCAAACAGCTTCGCCGGGTAGAAGCTCAACTGTCGGTCCTGGCCGAAAAAATCATAGGCGGTCACTTTGTACTGGGCCCATTTGGGCTAATCCCGCAAGAGTTCCTTTGCTTCCGTGTTCTTAAGTCGGCATTCGAAACCACTTTCACCAAATTCGGAAAAATAAGGACTCTGCGTCGGATCCGGCCCGATGAACGCGCGCAATTTTTCCGGATTACTCCACAGCAGTGTGCGGAGACAAAAATCCAGCACCTTGTCACGATCCGAATCAAGAAACTCGAAGGGTAGCATGTCAGGTCGGTAGAGGAATTGGATGGCTTGCTCCGCTCGAGTTTCGGATCATCGCGACGATGTCTGTGCAAGGACATCACGACAAGACTACTGCAGGTATTTTTCCCACACTACACAAGGCAAACGTCTAGTTTATTGATCGCGTTCTAGAAGTTATCGAAATCATCAATTTTGTTGCACGAGCGCTTCATGTTTTTCATGTATGTCAGAAGAACACATAGATCATTGATAATAAATATTTGCCTAAACGACCTTGTGCTGAAAGGTAAGAGTTCATAGTCGGCCAATAAGCTTGTTCGCAAGCTCAGGATTGTGGCTGCGGAGCTTTCGGGTATTGAGTTTGAAAAATGAAGTACCCTCCAGCACGATGCTGGTTGGATTTTCCGGAGCTTGGATGATTGGTCGCGTCGGATAGCAGGGGGTCGACCGCAGTGAGAGAGCAAGCGCGCGTTTTATCACGTAACTGAAGGTCGTGTTTTTAATAAAAAACAGCGTTTGCTGCGGGTAAGTGACTTCGGATTTTTGACTATCGAAGTCATCTGGGACATCACGAAAGCCACTGGATCCCGGCACAGGCCGGGATCCAGTGGCTTTGCTTTGCCGGAGTGTATTCGATTACTGCACAGCTTCCGCACACGGTTTACCAACCAATTGGAACACGTACGTAGGGCGACACTGAATAAAGCCACGTTTTATGGCGAGCCAGCGCAGGGGTGCGACGCGGGGCTAAAAAAAATCAAGGACTCATCACGCTTGATTGCGCTGAAAAAAAATCCGGTTGTATTTAGAACCTATCTCATTAGGCCGCTTGCGGCGTTGGCAGTACCTTGCCGTACAGTTGTACTGCCTACGGTACTGTCACCTCGCCATCAACCTAACGAGATAGGTTCTTAATCGGTACTCCCTTAGGTAAGAAAAAATACTGGTGTTGTACCAGCTAGCTTAAAACGCGCTTGAGCCAGTGGCCAATGTCGGTGATTTCTTCTTCGCAGACCGAGTGTTGCATCAGGTAGTCATGCCATTCGATGTCATAACCCAATTCGCGCAGCAGGTTGC
This sequence comes from Burkholderiales bacterium, assembly GCA_005800405.1. Classification (GTDB taxonomy): domain Bacteria; phylum Pseudomonadota; class Gammaproteobacteria; order Burkholderiales; family Burkholderiaceae_D; genus Pernthalerella. Next base: position 3,970 of record SYFN01000245.1, on the reverse strand, counting down.
GTGAAGTCTCTGCACGATCAATCGGTACAACGCCATCTCCTCGGCCGTGCGCAAGAAAGATGGGGGTTGGTTGATTGGCAGGGTGGCGTTCGTGGGCAATTGAATCTGCCAGCGGCAGGTAGCCAGATAAACAGAGCAGACCCGCCAGCGGTTGCGGGTAGCGCAGTCCGGTTTGCAGTGTCATTGCGCAGCCTTGCGAGAAGCCAGCCAGAACAATGCGCGATGTTGGAATGCCTCGAGCTGCTTCACGCTCGATCAGTTGCTCAATGCGCATTTGCGATTGACGCAAACCGATTTCGTCTTCGCGGCGCACAAGGTCCATGCCCAGAATGTCATACCAGGCGCGCATCACATAGCCGGCGTTGATCGTGACCGGCATGGTCTCGGCATGCGGAAAGATGAAACGTATGCCGGGGCAGCCAGACAGATCGAGTTCGCGCACGATGGGCACAAAGTCATTGCCATCGGCACCCAGGCCATGCATCCAGATCACTGCGGCTTCGGGATGCTCGGTCGTGCCGAGCTCAATAGTTTCGAGGTAGGGCAGGGCGGTCATGTTTGGGTCGCGATGTGATTTTTACAGTGATTTTGCACGGATCGCCGATTTGGGGCGGAAGGCTTTGCAAACAGTGTCATGGGTGTCGATATAAGGACCACCGATGAGATCAATGCAATACGGGACAGCGGCGAAGATGCCACTGACGATGGATTGACCTTGGTCGTCGCGTAGACCTTCCAATGTTTCGCGTATGGATTTGGGCTGACCCGGAAGGTTCATGATCAGCGCCGCATGATCAGGCGTTTCGCGTATCACAGCCACTTGGCGGGACAGAATAGCGGTGGGTACGAAGCGCAGACTGATTTGTCGCATCTGTTCGCCAAAACCTGGCATGATTTTCGTAGCGACGGCCAGCGTCGCCTCGGGGGTCACATCGCGCCGTGCCGGACCGGTGCCGCCGCTGGTGAGTACCAGATCACAGCCAACCTGATCGACCAGTTCAATCAGCGTCTTTTCTATCAATGTCTGCTCATCAGGGATCAGACGAGTTTTCATCTGCCATGGACTGCTGATGGCCTGCGAAAACCAGTCGCGCAGTGCGGGTACACCCTGATCTTCGTAAACGCCGCTTGACGCGCGGTCCGATATTGAAACCAGTCCAATCAGCAGTTCATCGGGATGGTTACGGGTTCTCTTCATCGTCATGTTGTGCATTTTCAGTCGTAGATGGCGTTTCGCCTTGAAGTGATTTCAGCAGCTGAAAAATTTCGCGATAAGCTTTCGGTGGTTTTTTTTCAGATTGCTCTTTGCGCGCATTGCGCACCAGGGTACGCAGATGCTGTACGTCGAGTTCGGGATGTCGCGCCCGCAGTTCGGTGATGACGCTGTCATCTTCCAGCAAGCGGTCACGCTGACGCTCGATTGCATGCAATGCGGCTGCCTCGGCGCGGGAGGTGCCGCGCCAGCCATCGACTGCGGCTTGTATCACGCTCACCTCTTCGTCGGTGAGCGTACGCATTTTCTTGCCCACATACTGGAGCTGACGACGGCGTCCCTCGTGATCGCTGATTTGCTGGCAAATCAGGATGGCTTCCAGTACGTCTTCGGGCATCGGTATGCGCTTGACGCGATCGCGTGCGGCATTAACCAGCGTTTGGCCTAGCTTTTGCAGAGCGGTACTTTCACGCTTGAGTTGGGATTTGGACGGGCGATCGTATTGCTGTTCGAACTCACTGGACTGGAATCCGACTGCGCCCCGATTGGCGTTGGGCATGATGGGCGGCCTATGGCATTCTTGAACGGCTGCTATGATACCTGCTTTGACCCTGACATCCAGAAAACGCCCCATGACCCCATCATTTTTCAGCCATAGTCAGGACCAACTCAAAGAGATCGCGCAGGATGTGCTGCGCTTTGCCAAAGATAAAGGTGCCTCGGACGCTGCCGTCGAGATCAGTGAAGGCCAGGGTTTGTCTGTCACAGTGCGCAAGGGGCAGATTGAAACCATCGAACAAAACAAGGACAAGGGTATCGGCGTGACCGTGTATCTCGGTCGTGATCGCGCCATTCATCGTGGCAATGCGAGTACCTCGGATTTTTCTGTGCAGTCTCTCAAGCACACGGTGGAGGCTGCTTATAACATCGCACGTTTTACCGCCGAAGATGATTGCGCGGGTTTGCCTGAAGCTGAATTTCTGGAGATGCAGCCGCGTGACTTGCAGCTTTTTCATCCTTGGACCTTGACTGCCGAGCAGGCCGTCGTACTGGCGCAGCGTGCCGAAGCAGCAGCTTTTGCCGTTGACAAGCGCATTACCAACAGTGAGGGTGCCAACACGTATGCGCAGCACTCGCATTTCGTGATGGCCAACACGCGCGGGTTTATGGGTGGCTATCCGTATTCGCGCCATTCACTGTCGGTGTCGCCGATTGCTGGCAAGGGCGACAACATGCAGCGCGATGACTGGTATTCGTCCGATCGCAATCCGACCAGGCTGGCGCAGCCGGAAGCGATTGGGCGCTACGCAGCGGAGCGCGCGCTGTCGCGGCTGAGTGCGCGCAAGCTCGATACCCGTAAATGCCCGGTTCTTTTCGAGGCGCCGCTGGCGGCCGGGTTGTTGGGATCTTTTGTGCAAGCTGTCTCCGGCGGCTCGCTTTATCGGAAATCCACTTTCCTGACGGACTCTCTGGGGACGGCCGTTTTTGGCTCTGATATACAGATCCTTGAGGACCCCCATGTTCCAGGCGCCGTCGGATCTTCGCCCTTTGACGAAGAGGGTGTGCGTACGCATCGCCGAGACGTAGTCCGTAATGGCATTGTGCAGGGATATTTTCTGTCGACGTATTCCGCGCGCAAGCTCGGTATGCATACAACGGGCAATGCCGGCGGATCCCATAATCTGCAGATTGTTTCATCGACCACGCGCGCGGGTGATGATTTCAACGCAATGCTCCGGAAGCTTGATACCGGCTTGCTGGTGACCGAATTGATGGGCCATGGCGTTAATTACGTCACGGGTGATTATTCGCGTGGCGCTGCAGGCTATTGGGTGGAGCGGGGCGTGATCCAATACCCTGTCGAAGAAATTACGATCGCAGGCAATCTCAGAGAGATGTTCAAAGATATCGTCGCTATTGGCGATGATGTTCTGGTTCGTGGGACCAAGAAGACTGGCTCCATCCTGATCAGCGCAATGACGATCGCGGGCGGTTGAATAATCTCGGCACATAGCCCTCCCGATTTCTGCACTAGGGATCTGGCGCGGTGGCGGGTATAAAAACCCGGGGCTGCGCCGGTCTTTCGATCGCCTCCTGTACTGTGTCAGTCGGCATGCCTTGTCTGTGGCATTACGGCGGGGACTGACAGCCTTTTAGAACCCATCTCGTTGGGTTGCGAGTGGCGTTAGCAGTATCTTGTCGTACGTCTGTACTGCCTTGGGCACTGCCACCTCGCCATCGATCTGACGAGATAGATTCTTAAGTCGTCAATTTACCCAGTCCGCAAACGCTTACTGCCCGTCGTTTGCTTTCGACCAAACTGATTGTTCGCAAAATCGCTTGCGAAATTTTCTCTGTAGTTATTCTCTCGGGAAACGTCAGGTAACACGGGTATTCCTCATTTTCCTGAATTTTTTTCTGTGAACTGATGCAGTTTTACGACACCTATTTCCGCGAGTTTTTATTCACGGTGGTGATAGGAAATTTTTATTAATTGTGCAGAAATGTTTTGTATAGTGCGTGCAAACAACAGATGCGTATTTGCGCTGATCTCCCTATCGCTGTCTTTGAAGTCACGCTGCCAGAATTGCCATTGTTTTAACAGCGAAGGTGCGGGCTAGGGAAGCGCTGATTTATTCCCCGAAGGCCTTCCCGTAACGCAGTTGTTCTTTTAGAATTACGTCTACGCCCCCTGCTAGCGAGACTGCTCATGCAAACTAGTTTCTCCGAACTAGAATACGCCGCGAAGAAGAAGAT
>SYFN01000023.1 GCA_005800405.1 Burkholderiales bacterium | reverse complement strand
CTTGGTTGCCCAAGACCAAAGCAGAAAAAGCCTTGCACTTGAGCTTGTTTCCACCCATTCCAACACCACAGGAGGTGATGCAAAGATTGAATCGACAATGAAGTCAAGCTAGACTAAAAACTCTCACAGACTTTGGATCAATATTCAACGCGGGTCAGGCCCACGACCGCCGAGGCACGCGAGGTAGCCTTTCGACCGGACCCTGGGATAGCTTTTTCGGGCTGACGTACTGTACTAACGGTCCTGAAATGATGCCGCAAAAGCCCGATGAAATTCGGCCACTTGCGCACGCGGTAACTGATCGATCCCGGCTGCTGCAGGCCGGCCGCTGCCACCGAACAGCGCGCACAGTGTATCGGCGCCATGCCGCCGAGTTTTTGGCGCACGCACACTGATGGTATAGCCATCCTGTCGATCTGGTGTGAGCACTGCGTGCGCTTGATGGGGTGAGGCTGTTGCCAGCTGATTTGCAAAGGTACCGCGCACGCGCCGGCTGGCAGCACTATCAGGAAGCATCACGATCTCACCAGCGGATAGCTCGAGGCGTTGCTGACTTTGCTGTGCTGATGCCAGATCATGCCGGCGGGTTGCACATAGGCGTGCAAATACAGGTTCAGAGGCAAAAAATTTCCACGGATCTTGATAGTGGCTGACGCATTCGTAGAGCAGGCGAGGAGGGATGATCAGATCGTCGTCGCTGTCGCCGTAAGCGTTGTAGTTGAGGCATTCACCCAGTTCCTGCAATACGGTAAGTCGTGCCGCTTCGATGCCCGCAGCAGCACCGAGTGCACGTGCCTGATCGGCGAGGTTGTCGCCAAACGCAGCGACCACGGCCCAGGGTCGTTGGCGTCCAAGCAGGAAACGATCAACCAGCATGCCAGTGCAGACATCGGGCGTCATATCGATGATTGCATGCAGACCGGGATGAACCGGCAGCTCACCGGCCTGATGATGATCGAAGTAATCGACGATCACACCTTTTTGCAGCAGGGCGTCGAGCGCTACGCGATTGCGGGCCAGAGAGATATCGAGCACCGTCACTCTGTCGCCAGCATGGGCCTGCACACGCTCAAGCAGGGCAATCTCGCGCTTTCTACCCGTGATCAGCGTCGCTGGTACAGGATGCTCCAGCCGCAACTGATGCAGGGCACAGATACCGTCGGCGTCGCCATTGAAGACATCAAATTGTCGGATCGCAGATGGCATGGTGGCTACCGCGGTACTCACAAAAATCCCAGACCCCATGAACCCATGGGCTCGGGGATTTGACCGTACAAATCCTTGAGGATTGCAAGGTCCGTTTTGATCAGCCCGCATCATGCGAAACGAGGGTCATCAGGCCAGCGTTCGGAGCGATATTTGGACATACGGAAATTTACTCTGTTGCTTGATCGATGTTAATGCCTGCAATGATTGAAAAATTTCAGTAATAACAATGAGTTAAGGGTGCTGAATCCATCGGCATTTGATGGTGAGCCAGCGCGGCTGTGCGACGCGGAGGCTGAGAAATCAAGGGCCTGGCATCAAGGTCGAAGTCACCATCGTTTGTAGTGTGATGCAATCAGCGCTTTCTTGGCTGCCCCGATCTGGACTTATTTTGGTCAAGCATAGGCCGCTGGTCCCACCGATTTGGTATCCTCTCGTTGCCGTGAATCAAGCAACCTTGATTCACCGATGAAAAACATATTCTGGAGATTTGTAGTGAGGCACTTTAGCGGTTCGATCTTTGTTGCAATCATCTGCCTGTCGCTAGCCACATGGTGGGGTTTCGAACATGGGGGTGTCACGGGCGCACTCACTGCCTTCGGGGTTGCGCTTATCCTCGGCATCATGGAAGTCTCGCTGTCGTTTGATAACGCGGTGGTGAATGCCTCTGTCCTCAAAAACTGGGATGAATTCTGGCAAAAGTTGTTTCTGACGGTCGGTATGATTGTCGCGGTCTTCGGTATGCGGCTGTTTTTCCCGTTGGTGATCGTTGCACAGACGGCTGATCTGGGTGCTGCCGAGGTCTGGAACCTGGCTTTGCACAGTCCGCACGAATTTTCAAGCTACCTGACCAAGCACCATGATGAGGTTGCTGCCTTTGGCGGTGTCTTCCTGCTGCTGGTATTCATGAACTTCATTTTTGATGAAGACAAGGAGCTGCACTGGCTCGGTCACGTCGAAGAAAAAATGTCCGGCTATGGGAAGATACAAGAGGTACCTATTTTTATTGCCTTGCTGGTGGTGCTGGGCAGTCTGACGCTGGCAGAAGAATCCAATCATCTGGTCGTTCTTACCGCCGGTGTGTGGGGCATCATCGTCTACGTGGGTGTCGATATCCTCAGCAACATGCTGGAGAAAAAAGATGCCGAGGGTGGCGATCTGGCGAAGGTCGTCAAGAGCGGCAGCATCGGTGGCTTTTTATATCTCGAGATACTGGATGCCTCCTTTTCATTCGATGGCGTGATCGGCGCTTTTGCAATCACCAACGATGTCGTGATCATCATGCTGGGTCTGGCGATTGGTGCCATGTTCGTGCGGTCAACCACAGTTTATCTGGTCAAGCAGGGCACCCTGGACGAGTACGTCTATCTCGAACACGGCGCGCATTATGCCATCGGCATTCTGGCACTGATCATGTTCATCACCATGAAATTTCACGTACCCGAGATCATCACGGGCCTGATCGGTATCGCCTTCATTGCTGCATCGGTGTGGTCTTCACTGCACTACCGCAAGATACATGCGGAGGGGGTCGAGGACAACGACTGACGAATCATTCGCAGCTGGCCTTTGTCGAAAAAAATGGGCCCCGAATGGGCCCATTTTTCATACTTGCTCTGCAGTGAGGTAATGGTGAGTTACCGTCATCAAGCCGTGTATCTGAAACCGTGATGCCGCAGTGGCAAAGAGCGAATGCGCTTGCCGGTCGCTTTGAACAAGGCATTGACCATCGCGGGAATGACGCCACCAATCGGCGGTTCGCCAACTCCACCCCAGAAGCCGCCTGTCGGTACCAGCACCGAGATCACCTCAGGTGCGTGCATGATGCGTGCCAGTGGATAGTCGGCGAAATTGCTTTGCACCACGCGGCCCTGATCGATGGTGATGTCTTCAAACATCAGCGCCGATAATCCCCAGACTATGCCACCTTCGATCTGGGCCTTGACTGCATCCGGATGCACCACATGGCCGCTATCAATCGCCACCGCGACCCGTTTAACATCAATCACCGACCCTTTGCTGACCGACAGCTCAACAGCGGCCGCAGTAAAGCTGCCGTACGAGTCGACCACTGCAATGCCACGATGGATATCTTTGGCTGCCGGCTTATCCCAACCTATGGCTTTGGCGACGGCATCCAGTACCGCCTGATCTTTTTTGCCTTCCAGCAGAGGACGACGGAACTGGTAGGGGTCTTTACCTGCCGCGCGCGCGAGTTCATCGATAAAGCATTCGCGATAAAACGGATTATTGGTATGAGCGACTGCACGCCAGAACCCAGGCGGTACATGCAGATCGCGGATCATGTATTCGTTCGTAAAGTTAGGCACTGCATAGGGGTTGTCTCTGAATACACGCGTATTGATCTGGTCGACGCCATCCTTCACAAACTGCGGATATACGGTCACTGCAATCGACTGATCCGACTGACGCACTTCCCAGCCCACCCAGTTACCTTTTTCATCCAGGCCACCGCGCAGTTTCACGAGGGTGACCGGACGATAGCGACCCTGACGCATATCTTCCTCGCGTGACCATTGCAGGCGCACTGGCGTGCCCGGTATTGCCTTGGCGATTTTGACGGCCTGCTTTACGTAGTCCTGATGCGGGCCACGCCGGCCAAAGCCACCACCTGCGTGCATTTTGTGGATATACACTTTGTCGAGCGCTAACCCGCCGGATTCGGATGCCGCTGCTGCCGAAGCTTCACCATTTTGCGTACCGACCCACACATCGAGTCGATCGGCTGTATAGATAGCTGTGGCTGTCTGCGGTTCCATCGTGCAGTGATTCACAAAGCCTGTGGTGTACTCGGCTTCGAGCACTTTGTACGCGCCTGCCAGTGCGCTGCGGGCATCGCCATCCTTGCGCGCAATCGGTACTTCTTTTGCTTCGAGACCTTCACGCATGTACGCCATGATCGAAGCGCTGGAGATTTTGCCTTTTTCGCCGTTTTCCCATTCAGGTTTGATGGCTTTGAGTGCCTTGTTCGCCTGCCACCAGTTGTCGGCGACAACGGCGATCCATTCTTCGGCGCTGACGATATGCTTCACACCCGGCATTTTTTTTGCTGCCGCATCGTCATAGCGCTTTAAGAAGCCACCGAACACCGGACTCTGCAGGATCGACGCATGCAACATGCCCGGGAGACGCACATCGGCCGCATAGACTTGCGAGCCATTGACCTTGGCGGGTATGTCAAAGCGTGCGGGCGATGTACCGATCAGCTTCCAGTTTTTCGGATCTTTCAAACGGGGAGCGGCTGGCACCGGCAGGGTGGCGGCAAGGCCCGCCAGTTCACCATAGCGCGCGGTTTTGCCCGAGGGATGCGTCACGACACCTTTGTTCACACGGCATTCCGATGCAGGTACATTCCATTGCTGCGCAGCGGCGGCGATCAGCATTTCGCGGGCGGCAGCACCGCCCTGACGCACATATTCATGTGAATCCCGTATGCCGCGGCTGCCGCCGGTCGACATGTCCTTGAAAATCCGGTTGCGGCGCATGTGCATGTTCACATCGGCATATTCAGGCTTGACCTTGTCCCAGTCGCATTCCAGCTCTTCGGCCAACAGCTGCGCCAAGCCCGTGAAAGAACCCTGACCCAGCTCCGAGCGGGCGATACGGATAATGACCGTGTCATCCGGCTGAATGACGATCCAGTGGGTCACCTCCGGCGCGACACCTGATTCAGCGGCCAGTGCCGTCCCCGACGTGCCTGCCTGCAAGCCCAGGACAAAGGCGCCGCTGAGTGCTGCGGATTGCTTCAAAAAGCTACGGCGTGCGGAATGCTTGGATACTGCGGTCATGGTCTCGGCTCCTCACAGAGGGGGTTTTGAGCTGTGCATTTTACCATCTGCGCCAGCTCTCACCTTTGGAGACTACCCATCGGTAGCTGTTGAGCTGCGCGTTCGGACATGACCAGAACTAGCTTCATTCGTGCTCGCGTCATGCCAACGAAGAGTTTGCGAAAGCTTTTCTCGTCCATTGTGTCGAAATCGATTTCCGTGAAAATGACGGCGGGTGCGGATTGACCCTTGAAGCGATAGACTGATTCGGTCAGCAACTCGCCCTCGCGAAACTCGGGATTGCCAAACAAATCGTAGCTGCCCTTGAACGATTTGAGCAGATGCTGACCCAGCGTATCGAGATTGAGCAATGCAGAATGTTCACGACCGCGAAAACTCACGATCGCCATATCGCTGCGCGCATAGCCCGCCGCCAGACAGCGAGTGATCGCCTGTCGGGTCTGCGTTTGCAGTGCGCCGGGGTTGTCGTGCGCATAGGTCAGCAGCTCGATCCCGGCTCCGGCAAACGGGCTCGCTGCTTCTATCGTGGTATCTGTCGGCGCGATTGAAGACAGCAGGTCAACGATATGCCTCGGACTGCGGAAATTGGACCAGGCATGCAAGTTCACCCAACCGGGTAGTGATACGGCATCACGACCGTAGAGATTTTGCATGGGGTCTTCCAGCCATAGCGCACGACCGTCAGGTTTCAGCAAACGCAGCAAGGTATCGCGCCAGCTGTCAGAGAAATCCTGACCCTCATCCACAATCATCAGATCGAATTGCCAGTCTGCTGACAGCGGACTGTCGGCCAGCGTCTGTTCGAAACTGCGCCAAACGGCAGGATCGCGATAATCCGGCGTGATACCCGAGTCGCGCGCAAAGCGGTCACACAGCTGATGAAAACTCGCCACCATACCGCCTTCAGGCAAGAGCGTGCGAACGTGATCGGCAAGAGGGCGGTTGTATGACACGTACAAGGGGTGCAAGCCGCGCGCCAGAGCGTCGGAAAATTCGGCCAGCGCCAGCTGCGTCTTGCCGCTTCCCGCGGTACCTTTGACGCGCAGACGAAAAGGCGAGAACTCGAGTTGCCGTGCCCAAGTGGCCAGCCCGCCCGAGAGGCGCGTGACCAGCGCATTCGCCTGACCGATCATGCTGCTTGGGTCCGGCACCAGCTGCAGTACATTGCCGAAAAAACGCAGCACGCGATCGCGCTGCGCTGTTTTGCCCGTCTCCGGCAACATCTGAAGAATCATGCTCGCCAGCTGATCGCGACGACTGGCATCAACAATGCGTTCGGGTGCGATGCCCGCGGCTTCCGGACGCTTGATCTCGTGATCCGGGCAGTACAGCACATAATCGATCAGCAGCGGTTCAGCTTGCTGGCCAAATCGTCGACGCAGCACCGACAGCGGCCGCATGATCTGCTGCTGTATCAGGTGCGGCTTGTCGGTACCCGGTCGTTTTTTGGCGAGCCCCTGATCTGTCTCGGTCAGAAAACCGGATTGCTGTTCAATCAGCAAGGTGCGTCCATCCGGTCCGACGATGATGAAATCAATGTCGGCATAGGCAGAATAGCCCTGCTCGACGTGCGTCCAGTGCACACCATGGAATACGGTGTAGTCGTCTGAGAGTCTGGCAGCGAGCAGATGCAGTGTTTCGATCTCGCGTTGTGCTGCGCCGGTGACAGCCATTTCACGCCAGCCTTCGGGTTGGATATGCGCCATGGAGATAGCTCATCGGTTCGGAGGCCTTATTGTAGCCAGTGCAGCTGGTAAACTTCTGCGCATGAGTGTTTGGAGAATGGCATGGATCTATTGTTTGTCAGTATTGCGCTTGTCATGGGTATTGTGGCCGGTGGTGTCGTCGCCGCGCTGCTCGTGCGCAGCCAGCAGAGCGCGCAGCAGGCCATTCAGCAAGAGCGGCTGCGTGCACTCGAGGGCCAGCATGCACGCCTGCTGCAAGAAAATCAGCAACTGCGCGAGCAGCTCTCCGTGCTGGATCGTGAACTGGCCAGCGGGGGTACGCGCCTGGAAGAAGAACGCAAACAGGCAGAAGAAAAAATCGCGCTGCTGCGTGAAATGACCGAGTCCGGCAAAAAGGCATTGACGGAGGAATTCCAGAATCTCGCCAACAGCATCCTGGAAGACAAGACCAAACGATTCAGCGAGCAAAATCTCGAGAGTCTGGGTCAGGTGCTCACGCCATTCCGGGAAAGACTCAATGAATTCAAATCTCGTGTAGAGGAAATACACTATCAGGATGCGCAGCAGCAGGCAGCACTCAAGGCCGAGCTTGCGCAGCTCAAAGAACTGAACCGTCAGATGAGTGAAGAAGCGCATGATCTGGCGACCGCGCTCAAAGGCCATGCAAAAAAGCAGGGCAACTGGGGCGAGCTGGTACTCGAGAACGTACTCGCACGATCCGGTCTGCAGCTTGATCGTGACTACCGTCGCGAAGTCAGCTTTAACACCGAGGAGGGCAAGCAACGCCCGGATGTCATCGTCTATCTGCCGCAGCAAAAACATTTGATCGTCGACGCAAAAGTCTCGCTCAACGCCTACACGCGCTACGTGAATGCAGAAGATGAATTCGAACGCAAACAGGCACTGAAAGACCACGTGCAGGCAATCGCTGATCGTATCGCCGAGTTATCCGACCGTCGCTACTTCGAGCTTGATGATCTAAACTCGCCTGAGATGGTGTTCATGTTCATTCCCGTCGAGTCGGCTTTCGTTGAAGCCTTGCGCGCTGATGAAACCTTGTTTCAGCAAGCCTTGCAGCAAAACGTGCTCGTCGCAACACCCACGACTCTGCTGACCAGTCTGAATATTGTTCGCCAGCTCTGGCGTCACGAGAACCAGAATATTCACAGTGCCAAGTTGGCCGACAGCGCCGCGCAGTTATATAAAAAACTCGCTGGCTTTATCAAGACCATGGAAGAGCTTGGCCGCAAGCTTGATTCAGCCAAGGCGTCGTATCAAAGCGCCTTTGGCCAGTTTTACAGTGGGCCGGGCAATGTAATCAAGCGTGCACGTGATTTCGAACAGCTCGGTGTCGCGGTGCAGAAAGCGCTGCCGCAAAGTCTGGTCGACAAGGCGGATCTGGAATTGGATTATCTACCGCCAACCGCCTCCAACGATAGCGCTGGCGAGGCTGCAACCCAGCAGGATGAGTCGGCCTGAGCGCGCCTAAAAAGACACTGGATCCTGAAAATAAAAATACGAACTCAATTACCGAAGCGTTGCAGGCAAGCCTAAAAAACCGCGAAAGCGCACTCGCGGGCTACGCACCGCATCCTTGATAACGTAATTCGGAAAGCGCGCCATCAAACGTCCGATCGCGACCTGACCCTCCAGCCGCGCCAGACTCATGCCGACACAGGCATGCGTGCCGCTGGCAAACGCCAGATGGCGGTTGGGATTACGGGTGATGTCAAAACGCTCGGGATCGTCGAACTGTGCCGGGTCGCGATTGGCTGCACCGATGCAGAGCGTCACGCGGGCGTGCGGCGCCATCGTTACGTCACCTACTTGAACCGCCTCGGTGGTGATTCGGTTACCGAGCTGATTCGAGCTTTCATAACGCAGCACTTCTTCCACGCAGGACTTGATCAGAGCTGGTTCACGCAGCAGACGTTCGCGCTCTGCAGGAT
>SYFN01000244.1 GCA_005800405.1 Burkholderiales bacterium | reverse complement strand
GCGCTACGCTTTGCACACTGGCACAGGCAAATAGGGTAATTGCTGCAAACCAAGTCGGGCTCCTAAAAGCCCTTTTTAAGCAATCGACTGGCTCCCTTTTAATCCGCCACACTGGTATCCAATTCGCCGCCACTCACAGGAGGCTCACTACTTTCCTGCTTTCCGCCAGATTCACCTTCGCCACACTCTTGGCCCGGCGTTCGAGACTCTGCAGGCGTGCTGTTCGGGTCAGTTTTTTCCGATGCCTCTTCACCACTTTCCCCTGAGCTGCTCAGACTCCGACCGGAAATGGCCTCTGCCTTGCGCTCAACCTCAGCGGCACGATCGGGATCGTTGCTTTCGCGTATGTCGTCGGATGGCAATCGCTGGCCGTAGGCAGTGCTCGCCAAAAGTGCTATCGACAACGCAAGCGCATAGGCATTCGAGGATGCACTACTGCGGTTCATGCTGACCTCCAAGCGAACTGTTCACGGAAAATCAGACTGAGCAGCTGATCGGTAGTTCGTTCAGTTACGAGAAGGTGACTGTGTTTTGCTCTCGCGCATACGCGCTTCGAGAAAATTGGCGAGTGTCGTGCGTCCTTGAGCACGAGCAAAGTCGACCGCGGTCAGACCCAGCTCATTTTTTGCCTGGAGATCGGCGCCCTGAGAGAGCAAATACTCGACCATATCGCCGTAACCACCGCGGGCAGCCATCATCAGAGGCGTGGTCTTATTAGGCGATTCAGCGTCGATATAGGCGTCATGATCGAGCAAGAGGCGAACCATCGATACGCTCCCAGACGTAGCGGCATAGTGCAGTGCTGTCCACCCGAGGTGGTTGATTTCGGCACCTCTGTCAATCAATGCTTGGGCTGTCGCGAGATCTTTTTTATAAGCCGTCAGCATCAGCGATGTGTCGCCATTGCGAGAACGTGCATCCAGGTTCACGCCGGGCGTCGACAACAGCAGCTTGATCACCTTTACTGAGCCCTGACGAACCGCGACGAGTAAAGCCGTGTCTAGGCGCTCGGGTTCGATGGTATTCGTGTCGAAGCCGCGCGCCAGCAAATCACTGCACATCTTCACATCATCCCTGTGCGCAGCGTCGAACCACGCGGTGAATGAATTCGGCTTGGGAGGTACTGGTTCGAGCCAGCGCTGCAAATCAGGAAACAACCCAGCCAAAAGTATTCGACGACGAAAGGGGCTCTGCAGGTCATCCATTCAGTGCACGCGAAACAGCGTCCGGAAATTTTGCGAGGTCACCTCGGCCAGCGTCTGCAATGACACACCCTTGAGGTCGGCAAGAAATTCGGCAACATGCCTCACGAAGCCCGGCTCATTGGTCTTACCACGCATGGGTACTGGCGCTAGGTACGGCGAATCGGTTTCGATCAGCATGCGCTCCAGCGGGACTTCACGTGCGACGGCCTGCAAATCCCTAGCGTTTTTGAAGGTCACAATACCCGAGAATGAAATATAAAAACCCATGTCCATGGATGCTGCGGCCACCGTCTGAGATTCGGTAAAGCAGTGCATCACACCGGCGAAGCCACCATCGGCGGTGCCGGCCTTTTCTTCGCGCATGATTCGAAGTGTGTCCTCGGATGCAGCCCGGGTATGGATGATCAGCGGCTTGCCACTCACTCTGGACGCACGGATGTGCGTGCGAAATCGCTGCCGCTGCCATTCCAGATCGCCACTCCGACGATAATAGTCAAGGCCAGTCTCGCCGATGGCGATGATGCGCGGATTATCGGCCAGCTGCACCAGTTGTTCTACGCCGGGCTCGGGCGTGTCTTCATAATCGGGATGTACGCCTACTGACGCATAGATATTCGGATGCGTCTCAGCTAAAGACAGCACCCGCGGAAAATCAGGCAAGGTCACCGATACGCAGAGTGCATGGGTCACCTGATTGTGTTTCATTTTTTCCAGAATTGCGGGCAGCCGCTCGGACAATTCAGGGAAATTGATATGGCAGTGGGAATCGATAAACATGGTGCGCCAGTCGCCGTAAATGCCTGTTTTGTCATGGTCGTGGCGCGTGGTGCATCGCAGCGAAGGCATGACAAGAAAGCCGCTGAAACGGCACTATTGTACGCCCGCTACATGGTATGCGTCGGACGGGAGGATCCGAGTGCAGTGCCCAGAATCTCTTCGATGCGCTGGCGAACGCGCCGCCCCGCATCATCAGCGGGAAACTGTAGTCCTATGCCTTGCGTATGATTATTGGCGGCACCGGAAGGCGTGATCCAGACCACCTTACCGGCCACTGGGTAGCGGGCCTCGTCCTGCATCAGGCTGAGCAGTAAAAAAACTTCTTCTCCCAGCCGACATGGGCGATTACCCGGCACGAAAATGCCGCCATTTTGCAGAAATGGCATGTAGGCTGCGTAGAGTGCCGAGCGCTCGCGTATGGTCAGCGACATGACAGAGGGGCGTATTAACGACGCCTCATGCGATGACTGCGTGTCTTGCATGGTAGGTCCTAGGTAGGGTAGCCGGCTTTCAGTCAAACAAGCCCACGTAGGCGAGCAGCATGTCTTCGATGAAAAGTCGGGGCGAGAGTGAATGATCCGCAATAGCACGTTGGTTGTTCGCATCGCGTAATGCCTGCTGCAATCGGTCGGCAGACAAGCGGTCCGCGACCGATTTCAGACGGGCGTGCTGCTGCGGGTAGTAGCGTACCCGACCGCTGAGCTTTAAAGAAAACAAGTCATACAGCCACCGCTGTTGCCATGCCACTAGCAGCGGAATCGGCGTTTTTTGTAGTCGTTCCGCCACGCTCAGTACAGGGACCGCATCCGGTTTGGCCAGCAAACCCAAAAATAATTCACGGTCGCTCGCAGACTCATCTTGTGCCGCCGAGTATGCAGCAAGCGGCGCACCGCCGTTCAACGCAAGCCACTGTCGGGCATCGCTCACTTCATTATCATTGAGCCAGTTGAGGGCATCCTCAGCCAGCGGCAGTGACAAAGAAAATTTACGACAACGAGACAGTATGGTTGGCAGGAGCCGATCGGGCCGATGACTGACCAACATGAAAAGCGTTCCCGGTGGAGGTTCTTCCAGTGTCTTGAGCAGGGCATTCGCCGAAGCGCTATTGAGCGTCTCTGCCGGATATAGCAAGACCACACGCAGCCCGCTGCGATGGGTTGACACATTCATGAATCCTGCGAGCGAGCGCACCTGCTCAATGCGTATCTCTTTGGAGGGCGTTTTGCCGCTCGCATTTTTTTTTCTTGCGCCCTCTTCCGGCTCGCTATCGTCCTCGATGTTATCGGTGTCAAGGATCTCGGGTCGCACGCGCCGGTAGTCAGGATGGCCGTATTGCACAAACCAGCCACAGGAGGCGCAACTACCGCACGCGAAACCACCGTTTACCGGCATATCGCACAAGACCGATTGCGCAAACTGCTCCGCAAACGCGACCTTGCCGATACCTTGAGCCCCATGGAAAAGAATGGCATGGGGCAACCGCTCCCGCAACCGCTGCAGGCGATCCCAGTCCTGATGCTGCCAGGGATAAATGGCTCCGCTCATGTCATTGGCCACCAAGCAATGCAGTGACATCGTGTTCGACTTGCGCCGAAACCTCAGCGACAGGGCGCGTACCGTCGATGATCTTGATGCGGGAAGGAAAACTTCTGACACGCATGAGGTAAACCTCTCGCACGCGCTCAAAAAAATCGTCTTTTTCCTGTTCAAATTTATCCAGCGCGCGCCCGGCAGAGAGGCGTTCGCGCGCTACTTCGAGTGGCACATCGAACAACAAAGTCAAATCCGGCTGCAGGTCGGCGTGTACCCATTGCTCCAGTGATTGCAGTTTGTCCAATGCCAGCCGCCGGCCACCCCCTTGGTAAGCGAAGCTGGCATCAGTGAAGCGATCCGAGATCACCCAGTCACCGCGATGAATGGCGGGAAGGATGATCTTCGCGATATGCTCGCGGCGCGCTGCAAACATCAAAAGTGCCTCGGTCTCCAAGTGCATCGACTCGTGCAGCAACAATTCACGCAGCTTTTCACCCAGAGGTGTACCACCAGGCTCCCGCGTTGTCACCACGTTCAGCCCACGATCGCGTAGGTATTGTGCAACGGCCTCCACATGCGTTGACTTCCCCGCGCCATCAACGCCCTCGAACGAAATAAATTTTCCCGGTAACATGAATGCGTGCGCCAATATGAAAAAGGATTTAACGATGGCGCTGGTATCTGTCTACGGCGCGATTGTGATCGTCAAGGTTTCTCGAGAATTCGCTGCTGCCATCACCTCGAGCAACAAAATACAAATCATTTCCCTGCGCGGGATGTAGTGCGGCCCGAATTGCTACCTGACCCGGAAGGGCGATTGGTGTTGGTGGCAAACCAGCCCGCTGATATGTATTGTAGGCAGTATCTTCCTGCAAATCCCGCTTGCGCAAATTGCCATCAAAACGCTCACCCATACCGTAAATTACCGTGGGATCCGTCTGCAGGCGCATGCCTTGACGCAGACGATTTACGAACACTGATGCCACCCGTGTTCGATCCTCCTCGCTAGTAGTTTCTTTTTCGACGATAGACGCCATGATCAAGGCCTCATACGGTGACGCGTAAGGCAGGTCAGGCGCTCGCTGGGTCCATGCTTCGTCAAGTTTCTTTAGTTGCTGCTGGTGTGCCAGTCGGTAAACATACAAATCACTGGTGCCACGCTCGAAGATGTAGGTGTCAGGGTAGAACAATCCTTCCGGATGGTCGTAGCCGGGCACCACACTGGCCAGCCAATCAGCTTCATCCAGCGCCTCGCTCTCATGTCGCAGCCAGGGATGACGGCCAATCTCCGCGCGCATTTGCGCAAAAGTCCAGCCCTCGATAATGGTTATTGACTCCCTGATGGTGTCGCCCCGAGTGAGTGCACTGAGCAAACCAAGTGGTGTTGTGCCCGGCTTTAGTCGGTAGCTACCAGGTTTGAAGGAACGGGTACCAAGGCCTCTGGTCAGCAATTCCATCAGGATTGGTGAGGCGGGAACGCCGGCGCTTTCTACCTGCCGCAGAGCACTGCGTATGCTGCTACCCGGCGCTACGGTGAATTCGGGGGGGGTAGCGTTCTCGGCAACAAGAGGATCACGCGCCCAGTAGATCAAAGCAGCTCCGGCACACAGCAAGCCAAGAACGAGCAGTACGATAATTTTTTTTATAGCCGCCATAGTCCCGATCGGTCTTCAGGTACACCAAGGGTCAGCGAACTTCTGCTTCCACCCCTATAATCATATAGACATCATAGCTTCCATTCCTTACATGCACGAATTTCATGACTGAACCCCATGCTTCCTGGCTGGAATTTCTGAGTACTCAAGCACTGAACCTTGAGTCTGCGAACCTGCATGGTGGGATGGTCGCAGCGCTTACCCATCTTGGCGTGCTGGCGGTTTCTGGTGCCGACGCTGACAATTTTCTTCACAACCAGCTTACCAACGACGTACTGGAGCTGCCTCTCCGCGCGATGCATCTTGGTGGCTATTGCTCGCCCAAAGGCCGCTTGCTGGCCACACTGGTCATCTGGAAATCCGACGAAGGCGTGATGCTGGTGATGCCGCGTGAGCTCTTGCCCGGAATTCAAAAACGGTTGCAGATGTTTGTGCTTCGCTCCAAAGTCTCTATCACAGACGTTAGCGAGCAGACGGTGTTGATAGGTGTGGCAGCGCCTGATCTGAAGGAGATCCGCTTTTCGGATGCGGCTGGCATGAATGCCGTTTGGCCTTCTGCTGCAGGGTTACGGCGTGGTTTGTGGATGGGTCCGATCGATTCGGCAATGCGATTGTGGAATACTTTGAGCAAGACATTGCCGCCGGCCAGCGCACACCTCTGGCGCTGGCTGGATATCCGTGCCGGGCTGCCGATGGTCGTTAAGGCAACGCGAGAGCAGTTCGTGCCGCAGATGGTGAATTTTGATTTGATCGGCGGTGTGAATTTCCGCAAAGGCTGCTACCCCGGACAGGAAATCGTTGCGCGTAGTCAGTACCTCGGCAAACTCAAGCGGCGCATGCTGCTAGCCAGTACGCAGGCCGACATCGCTGCCGCTGGTATGGATATTTTTTCGGAAGCAGATCCTGGCCAGCCCTGTGGGCTAGTAGTCAATGCAGAAAAAAATTCCCAGGGGCACTGGGATATGCTGGTCGAGATCAAGCTCGACGCGGCGCAGACGCATGTGCGTTTGGGTGAGGCAGGTGGAGCACTGCTGCAGTTCACGGAGTTACCCTATGCGATCAGAGATCCGGAATGAGTACATATCTGTTCATTTATTATCGGGTGCCGGTAGCGCATGCCGCAACGATGCAAAAGATGGTAACGGTCATGCAAGCCGCGTTACAACAACGATGGCCTGTTACTACCGCGCTCAAGCGTCGGCCCGAGCTTAAAGAGCGTTGTGAAACCTGGATGGAGATTTACGGTCAGACTCCCCAAGATTTTCCAGCCGCGCTTGAACATGCCGTGCGCGATGCAGGCTTGCTCGCACTGACTGTGGGCGAGCGTCACGTTGAAACTTTTTTTGATGTTCCCACATGTGCCTGATTGTTTTTGCCTGGAGGCTCATTCCGCAATGCCCGCTGGTGATGGCCGCCAATCGAGATGAGTTTTTTGAACGCCCCACGCAGCCTGCTAGCTGGTGGGAGGACGCGCCCGACATCTATGCGGGTCGCGATTTGCAGGCAGGTGGTACTTGGCTCGGTACCGATAAACGGGGTCGCTTTGCAGCCTTGACCAACATTCGCAATGGACGCTCTGCACGTACAGAGGCGCGGTCGCGGGGCGAGCTGGTCGCCAATTATCTGCGCGGTGATCTCGAGGCGAAGGAGTATATCCAAACAGTGCGTGAAACTGCAGACGATTACAACTGGTTCAATCTACTCGTTGGCGATACGACATCAGCATTCTGGTTTTCCAATGACGCCGAGGAGGCAGAACGAGCGCTCGAGCCTGGCATCTACGGGCTATCGAATGGCGCACTGGATACCCCCTGGCCGAAGGTACTGCGCGCAAAGGCACAATTTGCCAGCCTCTTGTGTCAGGCGGCACCGAATGATGCCTATTTCGAAATTCTGGCGGACACCACGCGAGCAAGCGACAGCAGATTGCCGGATACCGGTGTCAGCCTGGAGTGGGAGAGATTACTCTCACCGATATGCATTGAATCGCCAGAATATGGTACGCGGACATCAACGATCTTGCGTGTGCACGCCAGCTGTGATTCTCAACTCGTGGAAAAAGTCATTCGATAAATGAGCGCTGATTTTATCAATGCGGAAATTTTTGTGGCAAGCTCATTGGCACCAAGCGTCTCCCTAACGCCAATTCAGCGCAGCTTCAGTCGCATGCGCCGGTGCGCAATGCCTGCCTCCATGAATTCTTCACCTTCACTCACGAAACCGTGCCGTTGATAGAACTCCCAGGCATGGAGCTGAGCATGCAACACCAGCTCCTCGTGACCTTCGCGTACGGCCTCGGCGAGCAAGGTTGTCAATACCTTGCTCCCGATACCCTTGCCACGTGCCGACTGCCGCACGGCCATACGACCGATATGACCATCCGGCAGCAATCGACCAGTGGCCACCGCTTGCCCTGATTCGTCATAGGCCACAGCATGAATACTGACTTCGTCGCCCTCGTCCCACTCAAGTTCGATAGGTACGCCCTGCTCGATGACAAAGACTTCCACGCGCAGCCGCTGCGCATCCTCGCGCACATCATTCCAGTCACCTGTGATAATCCGGATGCTCATGTCACAACAGCGTGAGCCTTTTCGAAGCCAGTCAATACATCGCGCCATAAGGCTGGCACAGGTTCACTCTTGAGTAGCCGGCTATTGGCATGCACATACAAAATTTCACCTGAAATCAGCTGCTCATCGCCGCGATGGATCTCGAGTACGAAGCGTAAGGAGCTACGACCCAGTTCTGCACAGCGCACGCCAATCTCCAGCAAATCATCAAAGCGCGATGGCGCGTGGTATTCCACTGTGGCCTTTCGGGCAAAGAGCTCAAGACCGGCTTCGGACTGTGCGATTACATCGGGCAAGCCGGTCGCGCGCCAGTACTCGGTGAAAGCGACATCGAAATAATTCAAATAATTGCCATTGAAGACAATGCCTTGCATATCCACTTCGGACCAGCGAACGCGCAGCGTATGACTAAAAGAAAAATCCTCGCGTGCCATAGGAACTCACTCACTCAGAAAACGGTGCAGCCACTCGTTGATGATGGCCGGGTATTCATGCACAACCCAATGACTGGCGTTAGGTAGACGTTCGATCTGCAAGTCACTCACGAACTCATCCAGGCCATTGAGCAAGCTGGGCAGTAATGCTTTGTCCTTCTCTCCCCAGATCACCCGTACCGGCACGCGCACATGAAAATTTGACGGGTCGAACGACAAACGAGCGGCACCCGAATCTTCTTCGGTGGGAGGATGCAGAGGCGACGCCCGATAGTAATTCACGCCACCGGTGAGACCGCGCGCCCAACAAGCGTGATAGCGTTCACGAATGGCTTCATCGAACCACCCAGGTTGCTCGCCCATTCCGAGCATGAACTGCTCCATCACTCGGAAATTATCTTTGGCGAGCGCCTGTTCCGATCCGGGGTTGCGCAGCCAGTTCATGTAGGCGCTGGCCGCTTGTTGTATGGGATCATGCACCAGACCCATGGCGAAAGGATAGGGATGCGTTGCGTTAATGATGATGAGTTTGCGGATGAACTCGGGATGCGTGATCGCGATATTCCACGCGACTGCACCACCCCAATCATGAGCAACCATAATGCAGTCGGCATGACCCAAATGCGTAATGAATTGGGTAATGTCTTGCATGATCAATCGGGGTTTGTAGGACGCCGCATCCGCTGGCATGTCCGACAGATTGAAACCCCGCAGATCCGGCGCAACCGCAAAATAATCCTGACCGAATTCGGCCAACTGCGCGTTCCATGCGAACCAGAATTCGGGAAATCCGTGCAGGAACAGTAGCAGGGGGCGGTGCGCTTCGCCAGCGCTGGCGTAATGCAGTCGGGTGCCATTGGGCAGCGCAGCGTACTGCCCATCCCTGATAGCCACGGCCATTAGGTTTTTCCTTTCAAGCCAGCTTGCAGCTTCTCGCGAATGTGAGGCGCTGCTTCATAGGGGTCACCGGGATTGCGTCCCATGACGATATCCTCCATACGGCGCTGCACATTGCCCAGTGCGGATGGATGCGAATAGATATAAAACTGTTGATCGCGAATCGCATCGAACGTGCGCCGCGCCACTTCTGCCGCGCTGACCTTGCCCGAGGCCACTGCTTTTTCGAGCACCGCCTGTGACACTTGCTGACTGACGGTCAATGCTGCGGCTTGCACATCGTCAGGACGGTGCCGGTGCGACTGAGTGATACCCGTCTGGACAAAATAAGGACACAGCACTGAGGCACCGATCGGTGCCTCAATCAGCGACAAATCGTGATAGAGACTTTCAGTCAGCGACACCACCGCATGCTTGGAGACGTTGTAGACCCCCATCGTCGGTGGATTAAGCAAGCCCGCCATGGACGCGGTGTTGACGATATGCCCCTCGTAGGCAGAGTCTTGTCTGGCGCTGGCGAGCATGAGCGGTGTGAAGACGCGCACGCCATGAATCACACCCCACAAATTTACTCCCAATACCCATTCCCAGTCGGCTTGCGTGCTCTCCCACACCAGACCACCGGCGCCCACCCCCGCATTATTGAACAACAGATGCACAGCACCAAAACTGGTCTTCGCTGTTCGTCCTAAGGCCTCGACTTGATCGCCTTTTCGTACATCGCAGATTTGGGTAATTACCTCTGCGCCCGCCAACTCGAGTTCTGCCGCAGTTTCGGCCAGCGCCTCTTTTTGCACATCGGCGAGCACCAGACGCATACCGAGCTGGGCACCCAGACGCGCGAATTCAAGCCCAAAGCCGCTCGCTGCACCTGTGATCACTGCTACACGCTGGCTGAAGTTTTTCATCATGACCTCAGATCAGTTTGACCAGCTGCTTGCCGAAATTTTTTCCTCGTAGCAGCCCCAGGAAAGCATCGGGTGCAGCACTGAGACCATCGGCAATCGTTTCGCGGAAAATCAGTTTCCCGGAGGCGAACAACTGACCGAGTTCACCCAAACCCTCCGGCCATAATTCAATGTGCTCTGACACGATAAAACCACGCATGGTCAGGCGCATGGAGAGTACTGCATGAATATTGTGTATTGGCATGGGCACACCATCGTAGCCGGAGATTAGTCCGCACAGCGCGATGCGCCCGTAGGGATTCATCCGAGCCAGAACCGAATCCATCACCACACCACCGACGTTCTCGAACAAGCCGTCAACACCATTTGGCGCGGCTGCCTTCACTTCTTTGAACAAATTTCTGCCCTTGTAATCGATGCAGGCATCGAAGCCTAGCGTATTAACCACGTAATCACACTTCTCCTTGCCGCCGGCAATGCCGATCACGCTGCAGCCACGCATGCGAGCTAACTGTCCCACTACGCTGCCAACCGCACCGCTGGCGGCTGAAACGGCGATGGTGTCGCCCGCTTTGGGTGCAATGATTTGCGTTAGACCATACCAGGCTGTCATGCCAGGCATGCCCACTGCACCCAGGTACGCGGACAAGGGTATGTGGGTGGTGTCGACTGTTTTCAGCAGGGTGCCATCAGACACCGCCACTTCGCTCCAGCCGAGCATGCCAACCACCTTGTCGCCAACTGAAAATTTCGAATTTTTTGAAGCGATTACCTCACCCGCAGTACCGCCAATCATCACCTCATTCAATGCTTGAGGCGCTGCATAGCTTTTTACGTCTTCCATGCGCATGCGCATGTAGGGATCCAGCGACAAATAGTGATTGCGAACAAGGACCTGGCCATCGCTGATTTCAGGTACGGGTACGGTCTCGAGACAAAAATTATCGGTACTGACCACGCCTTGCGGACGTGAAGCAAGCACGATACGTTGGAAGTTATTCATCGGGTTCTCCGTTTCATAGTCGATTGGCTGCGTCGAGACGTTTGAGGTAATTGAAAGTCCCCATCGCTTTGGCGACCAGTTGGTCATTGTCATGTAATTCAGCCTCGCAAAAGCACATGGTGGTCGAGCGGTGAAACGCATGGCCACTTGCGATCAGCCGGCGCCCGGGCGAGCCTGCCGGCTGTAAAAAACTGGTTTTCATTTCCACAGTGACGCCGGCGCGCGATTCAGGATCCACCGAACGACCGGCCATCGCCATCACCACATCCAGCAGCGTCATGATCACGCCACCATGGGTGACGCGCCAGCTGTTTATGTGACGCTCAGACAGATCGAGCGCGATCTTGGCGTGCCCCTCGGCCATGCCCAGAAACTCGACGCCCAGATCGGTGAGAAACGGTATCTCTACCGGGAAAGCCTGCTTGGTCATCAGCTAAGCACCGCCGAAACACCGCCATCAACCGCCAGCGTCTGTCCGGTAATGTGTTTACCTGCAGTCGAAGCAAACAACAAAGCAGCACCTTTTAGGTCTTCATCATCACCCAAGCGACGCAGTGGTGCACGCGCTGCCATTTCCTCCGCACCC
This sequence comes from Burkholderiales bacterium, assembly GCA_005800405.1. Classification (GTDB taxonomy): domain Bacteria; phylum Pseudomonadota; class Gammaproteobacteria; order Burkholderiales; family Burkholderiaceae_D; genus Pernthalerella. Next base: position 1,969 of record SYFN01000244.1, on the reverse strand, counting down.
AGCTTTTCGAGCAAGCCGCGTGTCATTTTCGACGGAAAGAAACCGGGCGCAATAGCATTCACTGTGATGCCATACTGACCCCACTCACCGGCCAAAGTGCGCGTGAAGTTGATGACTGCGGCCTTGGAAGTGTTGTAGGCGATAGTTTGCATACCGGAGGCACCATTACCTCCCAAACCTGCGATCGAGGCTACGCTGATAATGCGACCTGATCGACGCGGAATCATTGACTGCTTGCCTATCGCTTGCGAGAGCAAAAAAATACTACGCACGTTCAGATTCATGACTTTGTCCCAGGCTTCCAGAGGGTGATCTTCAGCGGGTGATCCCCAGGTAGCGCCGGCATTGTTGACCAGAATATCGACATGACCAAGATGGCCAAGCGCTGACGAGACAAAGACCGGTATCGCCTCGGCCTTGCCCAGATCGGCAGCGATTGCCGTTGTGCTGATACCCTTTTTCTTCAGATGAGTGACGGCCTCGTCAAGCTCATCCTGTTTGCGTGAAGTGATTACCAGCGATGCCCCCTGTTCTCCCAGCGCCTCTGCAATCTGCAAACCAAGTCCGCGTGAACCGCCAGAGATCACTGCTGTCTTGCCCTTCAAGTCGAATAATTGCTGAATGCTGTGCATGTAATGTCTCCTTAGTTCACTTCGTAGTCCATGCATTGCCGCGCCTCGCGAACGGCGCCGACAAACGGCTTGAGCGCGACATGCTGGGGATGGTTTTGGTATGCGTCCAGTGCGGCAAGGGACTCAAATTCGGAGTAAAGCACCACGTCATAGGTCGCCTCAATGCCGTCTTGCGCCAGTGCGACTTCAAATGTGCCCATGCCGGGCACGATGTTGGCGCACGCATCGAGCAAAGATTTCATTTTGGCCGCATTGGTGGCTTTGCCGGCTCCTTCTGCATGCGCTTTCAGTTGCCACATCACGATGTGCTTGATCATAAAAATTCCATTACAAAAACCAGTTGTCCTGCATGCTCAACGTTGTAGTGTCCAATGCAGCGAGCAAATCGAGCTGCGCATCAACGCTCGGCAACTCCCATCTGAAAAACTACTGGCAGGCGTACCGCTTGCCCATATAAAAATCAGCATCCTCTTGCGGCGCACGCCGCGCTGCGATCGACTGCTCCATCCAGATCCAGGCAATGACCAGATGACCAAAAACTTCAAGATAGATACTTGCATTGGCAAGGGTCAAATCCGGATCGCCTGCCTGATGCAGCGATGCCGTCACCCGCTCCAGCCTGCTCCAGCGTTCAGCAAGTGCCGCAATCAATTCGGGGTCATCAGAACGCGCGAGTGTGTCGCGTATTTTTGTACTCAACAGACTGAGGGCCGCACCTTGCTGCATCACGACCTTGCGCCCCAAAAGATCCAGCGCCTGGATGCCGTGCGTACCTTCGTGAATCGGGTTCAGACGATTGTCACGGTAGAGCTGCTCGACATCATATTCGCGCGTGTACCCGTTGCCGCCGTGCATCTGAATCGCGAGGTTGTTCGCTTCCAGACACCACTGTGACGGCCAGGATTTCGCGATGGGCGTGAGTATGTCTAACAGTAGCGTGGCTTGCGTACCAGCCGCAATGTCATCAGCCGTCTTTTCTTCATCGACCAGACGCGCACAATAAAGAATGAGCGCGAGTCTTCCCTCGACGTAGGCTTTTTGTGCGAGCAGCATGCGTTTGACGTCGGTGTGCGCGATGATGGGTTTTTGCGGTCTCGTGGGATCTTTGTCAGCAGCACGGCGGCCCTGCGGTCGGTTACGCGCGTAATCGAGTGACTTTAGATAGCCTGCGTACCCCAGCATCACTGCACCCAGTCCCAAGCCGATGCGCGCTTCGTTCATCATATTGAACATCGCGGCCAGTCCTTGATGCAGGCTGCCCACCAGACAGCCGATGGCGCCCGCTTGTCCGCCCGGTTGAAATTTGCCTTCGCCGAAATTGAGCAGGCAGTTGGCGG
>SYFN01000243.1 GCA_005800405.1 Burkholderiales bacterium | reverse complement strand
GGAAAAGGCGCTTTCATTTTCACATCCGCGATCAGAAAACGATCCTGAAAGATACGACCCTTGCTTTCAAGATTCAGCATGCCCCGCACTGGGCTTCGCGCACCATCTGCGGCAATCACGTAATCAGCACTCAGCGTATAGCCGCCCTCGGGCGTTGTGACCGTCACCTTGACCTTGGTATCGCTGTTCTCCAATTGCGTGACTTTGTTTTTCCAGCGTATATCGAGATTCGGATAACTGCTTGCGCATTCGTGCAGATACCCTTCGAGGTAATACTGCTGCAAATTGACGAAGGCTGGCCGCTGATGCCCCTCTTCTGGTAGCAGATTGAATTGATATACGGGCTCATCTCTGAAAAAAACCTTGCCCAAATTCCACGACACACCCTTCTCTACCACCCTGTCGCCACAACCCAGTCTATCCAGCACTTCCAGCGTACGTTTGGCATAGCAAAGTGCACGCGACCCGCCAGACAGGCAATCATCATCATCCAGCAAAACGACTTGCAAGCCCTGACGCGCGAGATCAGTGGCCGTCACCAGACCCACCGGTCCGGCACCAACCACCAGCACTGGATAGTGCGCACACGGCGATTGTCCAAAATCCGGTGAACGCTGATAGTGAAACCGAAGGCTCTGGTAATCCACTGGCATATGACGTGCGGGATGGTGGACGTGTAGCGCGCGGTGCTCGCTCGTGCGACTGTCAATGGACATGGTCATCAGGATTGCAACGCATCCCACATCGCCTTGTCTCTCTCTGCAGTCCAGATACGCGGATGCTTGATACCACTTGCCTCATCAACAGCGCGTGTTACATCAAACGGTAAGCAGTGCTCGTAAATGAAGACATGGCCAAATTTGCCATCCATGTGGGAACGAACATGTGCCATCGCCGCCTTGAGATTATGTCCAGCCTGCACCGCTTCTTTCGCGCTGCGCAACAGTGTTGTGACGAAATCCTTGGTGTAATCCAGGCCTTCGTTGACCTTGGCAGGCGTGGTGAGTGCAGGACCACGACCGGGCACCAGTTTTTCCGCACCCATGCGACGGAGTGTCTCGAGCGTCTCCGGCCACTCTTCGAGTTGCGCATCACCGGTGTAAGCCGCCGCATCAAATTCCACCAGATCGCCCGAAAACAAGACTTTTTGCGATGGTACCCAGACGATGGTATCGCCCTTAGTATGTCCCATGCCGACATGCATAATTTTTACTTCCAGCTTGCCCATAAACAAGGTGAGTTCGCGCTCGAAGACTAACGTAGGCCAGGTCAGGCCGGGTACCGATTCCACACCAGCGAACAATCTAGGAAAACGCTCGATTTCGGATTTCATATCCTGCTCGCCGCGCTCGACGATCAGCTCATAGGTACCGCGCGAAGCAATTACTTGCTGTGCACCCTCTTTGCAATAAGCAGAAGCACCCAGCACGCGCACCGCGTGGTAGTGCGTGAGGGTCACATACTTGATCGGCAGATCGGTGATTGCTCGTATGTGTTGGATCAGCGCTTGTGCCATCACCGGCGTAGCGGTGGTATCGATCACCATCACGGCGTCGTCGCCGATGATGACACCGGAATTTGGATCACCCTCGGCGGTATACGCATACGCGTTGTCGGAGAGTTTGATGAAACTGGTTTTCTTTTCCTGCAGATCCGCTTGCGATGCGAAAGGTTTGGCACTCATGAGGTCTCCATGTATTCGTTCAGGCGCCGAAGTGAGCCTGATGACCGCTGTTTTTGTCTGGGAATATGAAGAAGGTTAGGATAGAATTTGTTCCTCGTCAACTAATTAGACAATAACGAATTATTTTCATTAATATAACAACTCTAACCACACGGATATCATTTCAGACATGGTCATTGAAAAAAGCCGGCGCGGCATACAGTCGATAGAAACCGGTGGCCGCCTGCTTACGGTACTCGCTGGAGAAGGTGGCCCGATGAGTCTGGGCGAGCTGGCAAAAAAAGCAGATATGCCCGCCGCGAAGGCGCATCCGTATCTGGTGAGCTTCGCCAGCTTTGGCCTGATTGAACAAAACCCGCTGACGGGTCGCTACGAATTGGGGCCGTTTGCGCTACAGATGGGCCTGATCAGCCTCCAACGACTGGATCCCGTGCGTATCGCCATTCCGATGGTGACCTCACTGGCTGCCGAGATCGACCAGACCATCGGCCTCTCCGTGCTCGGCAATCAGGGTCCGACCATCATCTACATCAGCGAATCGAGCTATCCTATTCATGTGAATATGCGCACAGGTACCGTAATGTCCATACAGTCAACGGCCACCGGCCGGGTATTCGCTGCCTATTTGCCGCCGAAACAGGTGGAACGTATGATCGAGCAGGAAAACCGCAACGGAGTGGCTGCAGGCTTTGGGGCACAGAGCAAGAAGCGCGCTGCGATGGAAACACTACTTGCCGATGTGCGGAAACGCGGGATGGCACGCGTGATGGGTGAGCCCATCCCGGGCATCAACGCGATCTGTGCACCCGTATTCGAGCACACGGGTGCAATTCGTTTGGGTATCACCGCCATTGGTCCGGCGGGCAGCTTTGATGCTGGCTGGCAGGGTGAGATTGCGAACAAGGTACTCGCTTGCGCGCAAGAAGTATCAAGTCGTTTGGGAAAACGCTGATTCATTAGCTCAACAAACAGGGGGCGACACATGGCGGCGAGCCCCTGATTTAACAGGCTCCGGTATTCCATAGCTGCGCCGGCTCTTCGCAGAACACGAATCTGTTGAGCTTCTGCCGACAAACGAAGTCCGAATGCGTGCATGAGTGCCTGCAACGCACATCGCCCGAATCCGGTAAGATTTCGCTAAACGATACGTCGGAGACCTGCCTCGATGAAATCCCGTTTGTTCAGCTTTGTCTTCGCAGTACTTGCCTTGCCGGCGAGTGCCACCGAGTGGCATCTCATTTCGGAAACCAAAGAGCCAGGCAAGGTCATCAGCTGGTATGTAGATATGAGCAGCATCGTGCATGAGGATGACTACCTGCGTGCTTTTCTCCGCACAAGCTGGTCTACGCCGCAATATGCGCCGGATGACACGGTGTATCAGTCATCCACCTACATTAATTATTTCGACTGCGACACGCGCAGTATTGCATTTACCGCCAATGTCTACTACCGCACCGAAGATCCCGTTGGCAAGCCCGTGCATGTAGAGCCTGAAGTGACACTGGAAAAGCTGCGCTTCCAGCAGGTCAAGCCAGGTTCTCCAGGCGATGCACGTGTCGAATTCGTCTGCAAATTCCGCTCGAAGAATTTTATAACACAACGAAGCAGCGCTGACGATCAGGGCTGATTGCGCTTCAGTGCCGACAGGCTGAGCGCCCACCGACTTCAGCCGGTGTTGGTCATTGCCACCGCCAATCCCTTAACTGCTGCGACCGATAGCTGAATGTCGCCCGAGAGTTGCCCGCCCTCTTCAATCACCAGCCGACCGTAGCGTACCTTGCCACTGACGCGACCGCTGGCATGCACCACCAGCTTTTGTCTGACGGTGAGATCACCATTGAATTCACCCCTGATTTCAGCAATATCGAATTCAGCATTTCCAATGAAGGTACCGCGCTCGGCAATCTGGATCACTCGTGAGTTGATGGCGGCCTCAACCACGCCCTCCACCACCAGCGTGTCGCAATCGGTGATTTCCACCCCCTTGAGTTTGATATTGGGGCCAACGGTGAGCTTGCTGCCCATCGACAGCTCGCTGGTAGCACTGGCTGCTGCAGGCACTGTAGTGATCGATGCGGGCACAACACGCGCGATGGATGCAAGGGCCGAGGCCGATACCGCCGGATACGCGTTCGCAGACGGGATAGATTTGGTGTCCGCCGAAGCGTCGCGCCGACCGAAAAATTTTTCTGACTTCAGCATGGAGTCTCCTGGGTGAATGGTGACGTGCAACGACTCGGCGCCGTACACGCAGAACTTGGGCTATTGCAGCAGACCAAAGTTCCCTTGAGGCAGGAAATTAATTGCGAAGCACAGACGAAAAAAAACCGCAGCCTGGGCTGCGGTTATTCGACCGACAGTACATGATCAAACGCGACGCTTGTATTCACCAGTCCGGGTATCGATTTCAATCTTGTCGCCTTGTCCGACAAACAAAGGTACGGAAACTTCAAAACCGGTGGCGGTCTTTGCCGGCTTGAGTACCTTGCCTGAGGTATCGCCTTTGACTGCCGGTTCGGTATAAGTAATCTCACGAACCACCGTTGTCGGCAGCTCAACGGAGATGGCTTTGTCATTGTAGAAAACGACTTCGCATGCCATCCCGTCTTCAAGGTAGTGAATTGCGTCACCCAGATTTTCGGCCTCGACTTCGTACTGGTTGTACTCGGCGTCCATGAACACATACAGAGGATCCGCGAAATACGAGTAAGTGGCTTCCTTGCGATCAAGGATGACCATGTCGAATTTGTCATCGGAACGATAAACCGCTTCCTGACCAGCATCGGTCAGCAGGTTTTTCATTTTCATCTTGACCACAGACGCATTGCGGCCAGATTTGGAAAATTCTGTTTTGACAATCACCATGGGCTCATCGGAGACCATGACGACATTACCGATACGGATTTCTTGTGCGGTTTTCATAATAAGCAAGCATAAAAGTTCGTACTACAGAGCGAGCTGGCGGGAAACTAGGATCGTTGGAAGCCAAGCGAAGAGATAGGAGCCGCAGGAGTTTACCTGATTTTGCGGGCGAACCCGAGCAAACGGGATGCGAGATCGGGCTGTTCACCCAGCTGCTGGGCCCAGGCGCGGGCATGTTCCAGCCACTCCGGCAACACCGAAATGAGTGCAGGCCAGTCGGGTAGGGTCTTCGTCTCACAACTCCATTGATGCCAAGCGCCCGCGAGCAACCCTGCCAGATCGTCGTCAAACGTGGCAAGGTAACGACGCAGAAAAGCCGCTCGCTTGGGATGATGGGCGCCTTCCGCCTGCTCATAGAATTGCCAGATGAAAGGCTGTCCAGCCCATTGCGCACGCACGGCACTGTCCTCGCCCCGCACAAAATTCAGGTCGCAACTCCATAACAAGCGGTCGTAGTCATCTGGCTCAAAAAATGGCAGGGCTTGCAAACGGACCGCACCCGCTTGCAAGGTCTCGCAAGCGGCAGGCAGGCCACCCGGAAAAACACACAACACCGGTGGCCCCGCACGCAACTCCTTGAGCAACGCATCCACTGGCGCTGATGGGTAGCAGAAGATCGACAGAAGTACCTCTGCTGGTTCCCGTGCGATACCCAGTCTGGCAAGAAAAATATCGCGGGCCGCAGCATCGAAGGTGTGTCGCTCTGCCAGCAAATGCTGCTCTCTGATCAAACCACCAGACCGAAGGTCAAAGCCGGGAAAGAAAAAATAGCGCGTGAGTGGTAAGCTTGGATGAGGTGATGGCAAACCATGCCAGTCTTCGACCCACTCTTCAGCGGAAAGATATTCGAGATTGATCCAGACCGGTGGGTGAGTCATTTCCACCATCGCCGTCAATTGCAATGCCGGCATCCTGCATCCAAATGCTTCGATCACGAGATCGGCCGGCGGGTGCGGCGCCGTCTCGGCATCCCATGCGCGCACAATGAATCCATCCAAGCCTTGTGAGGCGAGGTCTACTTTCACACCAGGTCGTATTAACGCAAGCCTTTCGAGATCATCAATCCATAAGGTCGCTGCGAGTCCGTGCTCCGCGATTGAGCGAGCCAGACGCCAGCAGACAGCGGCATCACCGTAATTATCAATCACCTGACAATAAATATCGACCGTGTTGAGTGTTCGCATAAATCTTGACATGAACAATGGCGTCCATCAGCGCCAGCCAAAAAACGGAACATACCCGCAGGGATTTGAAATCGGACAGCCGTCGAATTTCGAAAAAACCTGCAACAGTATGATTCGATGCGATCTCAAATACTAAGCAGCTGTCAGTCCCACTCCAGCTTCGGATAGAGCATAGTCGCATTGCGCCGATTGGTGGAATCAAACAGCGTCCACTGACTGCGCTCCGAAAGCGCGGCGGACTCTATCGCCGCCTGCATGGATTTGCCGTCTGCAATACTTTGCTTCAAATCTTTTATCAAGGTCAGCAGATACTGCCGCTGCTTCGCCAGCGAGGCATTCTTGTCAGTCACGATCGGGCCATGACCAGGAATAACCCGAGCCGCCGGCACGTCAAACAACGCCTCGATCACACCCAGCCAGCCGATTACATCACCATCGATGGATGGCGTACGATCGGCAAATAACAAATCACCCAGCCACCAACTGCGGGTAAGCTCATCCATCACGCTCAAGTCATGATCGGTATGCGCGATTGGCCACGCCGTGAGCAAGAGTCGGCGATTGCCGAGATCAATCACGCGCTCGGCGGCGACAGTGTGCGTTGAGACAACGACACGACTGCCTGCCGCAGCATCACCCAACATGGTCTTGAGATTGGTTTCGTAGGTCTCTGCGCGCGAACGCATCGCGCGCGGTAGATGTACATGACCAATGAATTCCGCGGTATCTTCTTCAAAGGCCGCATTACCAAAAATATGATCGGAATGAACATGCGTGTTGATGACATAGCGTATCGGTTTTT
>SYFN01000242.1 GCA_005800405.1 Burkholderiales bacterium | reverse complement strand
GGTCCGGCCGATGTAGCGGTTCTTGATGAAACCTTCACGATAGTCAAGGTTCAGGATCATGGCCAATTCCATCGCCGAGGGACGCGAGGAATCAGGAATCGGCATGACCACATCGATATCACCGGCGGAGAATTCGCGCCGTATTTTTTCGGCCAGATACTCACCCATTTTCAATCGGGTCGCATAAACCGAGGCACCATCAATCACCGAATCGGGGCGTGCGAGATAGACGAACTCAAACGCACAGGGATTCAGAACCGGATTGTCAGCGCACTGTTCGTTGTAGAGCTTGCCCTCGTTGTCGATAAAAATCGCTTCGCCCGGCATCACGTCTCGCAGGAAGTGAAAACCCAGACCCTCCAGCGCTACCGATTCACTGGCGACCAGATACTCCGTGCCGTTTTCGGTGTCATTGAAGCCAATGCATAGCGGACGAATGCCATACGGATCACGAAAAGCCAGCAGGCCATAGCCCGCAATCTGGGCAACCACTGCGTAGGAGCCACGCACCCGCCGGTGCAGCGCGGCGACTGCCTTGAACAGAATTGATGGGTCAAGAGAAAAACTGCTGGTGCCCTGCTGCATCTCATGCGCCAGTACATTTAACAGCACTTCGGAATCGGAGTCCGTGTTGATGTGCCGACGATCTTTCTTGAACATTTCGATCTTGAGCTGATCAGCATTCGTGAGATTGCCGTTGTGTGCCAGCGTAATGCCAAAGGGCGCATTCACATAAAACGGCTGCGCTTCTTCCTCGCTGGAAGATCCGGCAGTCGGGTAACGACATTGGCCTATGCCTGAATTACCCGGCAAGGAACGCATATTTCGGGTGCGGAAAACGTCGCGCACCAGGCCATTGGCCTTGTGCATGCTGAAGGTATTGCCGTGACTGGTCGCGATACCGGCGGCATCCTGACCGCGGTGCTGCAACAGCAGCAGCGCATCATAGATGAGCTGATTCACAGGGCCATGCGAAACGACGCCAACAATGCCGCACATGGTGGGGCTCCTTCAAAAAACGTGACGTCCGGCGAAGCCGGACACTCTACATGGACTGCACGCTACCATTCAGACCCAGCTTCTTCACCCGCGACTGCATTTTCTCTGCTTCTTCGCGAGTGGCAAACGGCCCTACGCGAACACGGAAACGATCGCTTTCCTTGGTGCTGATTTTCTCTGAGTACGCCTTGATACCCGATTTTTTCAGGCGGCTCTTCAAATCGTCCGCTTTTGTCTTGCTATTAACTGCGGCGACCTGTAGCAGATATTTGCGCGCTTTTTCCTTAGCCTGAGATTTGTCTTCCTCGCCGGTTGCTTTGTCCTCGGCCGTTTTGTCTGGAGTCGGTTTGTAAGAGGCTTGCGTGTTTGGTTTGACCGTTTTTGCCGGTTCGGGCGCTGTCTTTATCTCGGAAGGCAGCTGGGGAGGCGCCGGCGGCTGTCCAGATGCGGGCGACTCGACGACCTTTTGTGTAACTAATTGCGGTGCGGGCTGAGGCTTTGCGCTCTCAGGTGCTGATGACGTTTTGTCGGGAATCTGCGTCTCGACATCATCTGCCAGCGGTTTGTTGGGATCGGCATCGAAAATCATCGGTAATCCGATAATGGCCGCCAACACCAGTGCCGTCGCACCAATCAAGCGGCGGCGTGCGCGCTGCTTCTCTGGCAGCATGGGATCGATAGGTTCTTCATCCTGCGTAGGGCTGCGGCGCGAACGGCGCGGCTTGACCGGCACGTCCAGATCGTCATCGGCATCCTGCTGGTTTTTACCAGGGAACGAGAACAAGCCCATAAGAAAGTTGATTGCGTTGCTGAATTGTGTTTGATGAGAGATCAGAAAAGCTATCTGACAGCCATCACGCCGGCCACCGTAACGAATGACCCGAAGACCGCAATTCTATCATTCTCGGTGGCGCGCCCCCGCGCCGCGGCATAAGCCTCCGCCGGGGTCGCAAAACACTGAATACTGTGCTCAGCGCCGGGCACTGTACTCGGCCGCACACCTGCCTGCGACAGTGACTCAGCCAGCGCTGCTGCACTGGCTGCACGCGGCAGCGGCAGATCCGTCAAATACCAATGGTCGATACGATCCACCAGCTGGGCCAAGATGCCCGTAATATCCTTGTCAGCCATGGCACCAAAAACCGCATGCGTGTAGGCATGAAAGCCCATCTGATCGAGATTTTGCGACAGCGTTGCAGCGGCATGCGGATTGTGAGCAACATCGAGGATCACGGCGGGACGTCCGGGCAAGACCTGAAAGCGTCCGGGCAATTCCACCATCACCAGCCCGCTGCGAACTTCCTGTGCGCCCAATGGCAAACGTTCTCGCAAGGCTTCCAGCGCGGCGAGCGCAGCACTCGCATTGAGTAGCTGATTTGCGCCACGCAAACTGGGATAGGCCAGTGCATTGCGGCGCTGCTGGCGTCCGCCATAATTCCACTGCTGTCGATCACCCGAGTAATTGAAGTCGCGCCCGAACAACCAAAGATCAGCACCAATGGCGGCAGCGTGATCGAGCAGGGCTTGCGGTGGCGAGGGATCACTGCAAATCGCGGTGCGACCAGAGCGGAAAATGCCGGCTTTCTCAAAGCCTATCTTCTCGCGGGTATCACCCAGATAGTCTTGATGATCAAGGTCGACGCTGGTGACGATGGCGACATCAGGATCAATCAGATTGACCGCATCCAGACGACCGCCCAGCCCGACCTCGAGAATGACCGCATCCAGGCCAGCATCGGCAAAGTAGTTGAGAATAGCCAGCGTCGTAAATTCGAAATACGTCAGCGACATATCCTGACGCGCTGCCTCGACGACTTCAAAATTGGCACACAAGGCCTCATCGCTGGCCAGCTCACCATTGATGCGTGCGCGCTCATTGAATTGCAGCAGATGCGGCGAGGTATACAGACCAACACGGTAGCCACCTTGCAAAAGAATCGCTTCCAGCATCGCGCACGTAGAGCCTTTGCCATTGGTGCCACCAACCGTGATCACCGGGCAGTCAAACCGAATGCCGAGTCGATCTGCGACCTGGCTGATACGATCGAGTCCCATCTCAATGGCTTTAGGATGGAGTGATTCGAGGCGGGTCAGCCAGTCATTGAGCGAAAGCGGCATGGTGGAGAAAATTTGCAGATAAGTTCAGGCGCTGCGCAACATCACTGGATCCCAGCGACAGCTAGGATCTCGTGTCGACGATGCAAGGCGAAGCAATCAGGCCAACACTTCTGGCGGCTGATTCTGCAGAATGGCGAGCAGGTGCGCGATTTCCTCTCGCATCTTGCGCCGATCCACAATCATGTCGATCGCACCTTTCTGGATAATGAATTCGGAGCGCTGAAAACCTTCCGGTAGTTTTTCACGCACGGTGTTTTCGATCACGCGCGGCCCCGCAAAACCGATCAAGGCCTTGGGTTCGGCGATCACCACATCACCCATGAAAGCAAAGGATGCGGACACACCACCCATCGTGGGATCCGTCAGCACCGAGATGAAGGGAAGTTTTTTTTCGGATAGTTTGGTGAGCATGGAGGTCGTCTTTGCCATCTGCATCAAGGACAGCAATCCTTCCTGCATTCGCGCACCGCCCGTGGCAGTGATACAGATGAACGGTACTTTTTGCTCCAAGGCTGTCTGCGCGCCGCGCGCAAAACGCTCGCCAACCACCGCACCCATCGAGCCACCCATGAATTCGAATTCGAAACAAGCTACCACTACAGGCACTGACATGATGGCACCACCCACAACGATGAGCGCATCAGTTTCGCCAGTCGCATCCATCGCGGACTTCAGACGCTCGGGATATTTTTTGCTGTCTTTGAACTTCAGGGTGTCGACTGGAAGCACCTCCTGTCCGATCTCGTAGCGGCCTTCGTTATCGAGCAAGGCATCCAGACGACCGCGCGCACGAATGCGCATGTGATGATCACACTTGGGGCAGACTTGCTGATTGGATTCGAGGTCGGTGCGGTAGAGCACGGCTTCACAAGAAGGGCATTTGACCCACAGACCTTCGGGAACCGAGCGGCGGCTGCTGGCATCGGAGCGTTGAATTCGGGGCGGAAGGAGTTTCTCTAACCAGCTCATGGGGCTCTCTTTCTCTGAGTGGACGCCGAGCGACCGTTAGGTCGGCATTCTACCCCTCGGCCAGCGCCGGAGCCAGCCCGAAAGCACTGAAAATTACAATTCCGACAATGATTAATGTCGGTCGATGTTCCCGAGCGCCAAAAATCGGCCGCGCCGCTCGGAGCGAGCGAAGCCTTTCCTCAGGCCGGGACTTCATCGATCGCCGCGCGTATGCCCGACAGAAAGTCATGGACCGCTGCCACCGCCTGGTCCTTGGGCGTTTTCTCCAGCTCCTGGATAATGCGGCTGCCGATCACGATCGCATCCGATACCGATGCCACCGCCTTGGCCGTTGCTGCATCCCGGATACCGAAGCCCACGCCAATCGGCAGCTTCACATGGGCGCGAATGGCGGCGATACGGCTGGCGACCTCGACGGTGTCGATATGACCGGCACCCGTCACCCCACGCAGCGACACGTAGTAAGAAAAGCCACTACTGATCTGCGCGACCTGCTTGATACGCTGCTCTGTCGACGTGGGTGCGAGCAAAAAGATCAGGTCCATGTCCTGCGCTTTGAGTTTGTCGGCGAACTCCGCTGCTTCTTCTGGCGGATAGTCGACCACGATGGCGCCATCCGCACCGGCCGCTTTCGCTTCCGTGACAAAATCGTCGAGACCCATACGCTCGATAGGATTCGCATAGCCCATCAGCACGACCGGCGTGTGCAGGTTTTCTTTGCGGAATTTGCGCACATACCCGAGCACATCACGCATACCGATATTGAATTTCAGCGCACGCTCATTGGCCCGCTGAATCACCGGACCTTCGGCCATCGGATCGGAAAATGGCACGCCGAGTTCGAGGATATCGGCGCCCGCCTTCACCTGGGCATGCATTAATGGCACGGTGAGTTCAGGTGCCGGATCGCCGGCAGTGATGAAGGTGATCAGCGCCTTTTTTTTCTGCGACTGCAGATCGGCAAACGTTGTCTGGATTCTGGACATGATGAGTCGCCTTAGCCCTTTGTCTGCTCGTGCAGTGGGACGTGCTCTTTGTCGTACTCGGCCACGGTGTGCATGTCCTTGTCGCCACGCCCTGAGAGGTTGACCAGAATCGTCTTGTCTTTGGACTGGGTACTCGCAAACTTTGCGGCATAAGCCAGCGCATGTGCGGATTCGAGTGCAGGAATGATGCCTTCGATGCGGCAGCAGTGATGAAAGGCCTGAACCGCCTCATCATCCGTCACGCACACATACTCTGCCCGGCTGGAATCTTTGAGCCACGCATGTTCAGGACCAACCCCGGGATAATCAAGGCCGGCAGAAACGGAATGCGTCTCAATGATCTGGCCGTTGGCATCCTGCAGCAGGTACGTGCGATTACCATGCAGCACACCGGGAATGCCACCCAACAGCGATGCGGAGTGCTTGCCACTGGCAATACCCTCGCCTGCCGCCTCGACACCAATCAGCTTGACCTCAGGGTATCGAATGTACGGATAAAAAATTCCCATCGCATTGGAGCCACCACCGATGCAGGCCATCACATAATCGGGCTGACGGCCAGTGAGGTCTGGCATTTGTTCTATGCACTCTTGGCCAATCACCGATTGAAAATCGCGCACCATCATGGGATACGGATGCGGTCCGGCTACGGTACCAATGATGTAAAAAGTATTTTCAACATTGGTCACCCAATCGCGCATCGCTTCATTGAGCGCATCCTTGAGTGTTTTGGATCCGGATTCAACAGGTACGACGGTCGCACCCAGTAACTGCATGCGGTAGACGTTCTGCACCTGCCGTTTCACATCTTCGCTGCCCATGTAGACCACACACTCGAGACCGAAGCGGGCACAAATGGTGGCCGTCGCCACGCCATGCTGACCCGCACCGGTTTCAGCGATCACACGCGGCTTGCCCATGCGCTTGGCCAGCAAAG
>SYFN01000241.1 GCA_005800405.1 Burkholderiales bacterium | reverse complement strand
GCTGCGACCAGATCTTCCAGCATGTCCTTGTCTTCGCCCAGCAAGGAGGGATCAATGGTGACGCGCTTGACGTCATTCTTGCAGGTCATGATGACCTTGACCATGCCAGCACCTGCTTGCCCCTCGACTTCGATTGAGGCCAGCTGGTCCTGCATTTTTTTCATGTTGTCCTGCATGGCCTGGGCTTGTTTCATAAGACCGGCGAGTTGGCCCTTCATCATGATGGACTCCTTTATGGAAATACAAATTAAACAGAACCAGAAAACTTTAACTTAAAGAGCGATGAATCTCGAATCTTCCAAATTCATGTATCATGCAGCTGCATTGAGTCGACATGAAACATTGACGATTACCATATCTCTCAATTAAAAATTCAAACCGGTTTGATCGAACCTGGCACGATGGTGGCACCAAATTCTCGCATCAGGGTCTGCACAAACGGATCGTCCTTGAGCGTTTGCTCTGCCTGCGCTTGACGTCGCGCCTGGTCAGCTACCGACTCGGCATGCGCGGTACGAGTCACGGCACCAATATCGTTTACCAGCTGCACGGTCTTGCCAAAGTATTTTCCCAGCGCTGCCGCCAATTTGTCGGCACTGCCCGCAGAGAGCAGTGTTTCAACGGGTACGCGCAGTTTCATCACGACTATCTGATCTTTTTCTTCGCATGCGAGCAGTTCGCTCTGTATAGCCAGCTGCTGAACCACGCCTTTCAGGGGTAATTGCCTGACCAGCGCTGGCCAGTCCATCGTACTCACTGCGGCAGGAGCGGATACGGTTTGCCCCGGCGGCTCAGTTTTTTTTTGAGTCGTGTTAGTACCGGCTTGAACGGGTATCGCTTGGGCCGGTTCAGACAAAAAATCATCGTGGGGCGGTGGGGATTTGGACACCGCTTTGCTGCCACGCGCTGCCGCCAGTGCTACCATCGCCGGGCTGATGTTTTTTTTATCCGGACCTGCCGATTTGTCGGAGGATGAGGCGGTCACAGAGGGCGATGTTGCTGCGGGCGTTGTCGTAGCTGATGAACGGGCAGCTGCCGGACGCGCTATGGCTGCAGCACCGGACTGCGCACCCGACGTGCCCAATGTTCCACTTGACGACACCGGCGAAAACGCCAGCATGCGTAACAGTGTCATGGTGAAGCCCGCATATTCATCGGGTGCCAAACCCAATTCATGTCGACCGTGCACAACGATCTGGTAACAGAGCTGGATATCTTCCGGCGAAAACAACCGAGCCAGACGCAATACATCTTCGCGCTCGGGTAATTCATCGGGAATTGCAGCGGGCACCGTCTGTGCAATCGCGATGCGATTGAGCAGCGTACCAAGATCCTGCAGTGCATTGCTGAAAGACAGACTGCGCGCCGCCATGTCATCCGCCACCGTCAGCAATGCGACGCCATCCTGCGCAGAGAGCGCTTCAAGCAGGCCCACGAGGTAGTCGTGATCCAGCGCGCCGAGCATGCCTTGCACTGCATCCAGCGTGACGCGACCCGCCGCATAGGCAATGGCCTGATCGGTCAGAGACAAGGCATCTCGCATGGATCCCTGCGCGCCTTGCGCGAGCAAGCGCAAGGCAGGCGATTCGAAACTAATGTGCTCTTGCACCAGGATGTTTTCCAGATGGCTGACGATACCGGCAGGTGCCATTTGTTTCAGATTGAACTGCAGACAGCGAGAGAGCACCGTGACCGGAATTTTTTGCGGATCGGTGGTGGCGAGAATAAATTTGACGTGCTCGGGCGGCTCGTCCAGCGTCTTCAGCATCGAATTAAATGCCTGGCTGGACAGCATGTGCACCTCGTCGATCATATAGACTTTGAATCGCGCGTTGGAGGGTGCATAGACCGCCTGCTCAAGCAGCTGCGCCATGTCGTCCACACCGCGATTCGATGCAGCATCCATTTCGATATAGTCAACGAAGCGCCCCGCATCAATCGCGACGCAGACTTCGCACACACCGCAGGGATGCGCGGTAATGTCACCCTGACCATCGCTGCCCTGGCAGTTAAGGGATTTAGCCAGAATGCGCGAGAGCGTGGTCTTGCCGACGCCTCGGGTTCCGGTGAACAGATAGGCATGATGCAGGCGCTTTTGCTCCAGCGCGTGCGTGAGTGCCCGCACGACATGTTCCTGGCCGACCAGACTGTCGAAATTTTTCGGGCGGTATTTGCGTGCTAGAACCTGATAAGACATGTCCGGCGCCATCAACGATGAGTCACGCATTCTACCCGAGAGGCTGCAGACGAAGCCTGAACTGCCGGTGTGAGATGGAGCGCCTTGTCAAAGGCATGCGACAAGCGGAAACACAGTGAAGAAATCGAGGCGAGCCTTGTCTGCGGCACTTGCGGGATATGGCTGTGGCTGCTTCGTTCCCGACCTGACCAGGTTGACCATGCCGCAATGCGCAGGGGCCCGCCGCTGTGGATTTTATCAGTATTCATCATGCAGAAACCGCGCTGCTCTCCCAATAAGATGGGCAATCCCGGATCTCAGAAGCCCAATTGCGCCCACAAGGCATCCACGCGTGCCTTGACTTGCGCATCCATCGTGATGGTACGTCCCCACTCGCGATTCGTTTCACCTGGCCATTTATTGGTTGCGTCAATCCCCATCTTGCTGCCAAGGCCACTCACGGGCGAAGCAAAGTCAAGATAATCAATTGGCGTATTGTCCACCATGGTCGTGTCGCGCACAGGATCGACCCGGGTCGTGATGGCCCAGATCACTTCTTTCCAATCGCGAATGTTCACATCTTCATCCACCACCACGATGAACTTGGTGTACATGAACTGCCGCAAAAAACTCCAGACGCCGAACATCACGCGCTTGGCGTGACCGGGATAGGATTTTTTCATTTGCACGACCGCTATTCGGTAACTGCAGCCCTCCGGCGGTAGATAGAAGTCCGTGATCTCTGTGAATTGTTTTTGCAGTAGCGGCACAAACACTTCGTTGAGCGCTACGCCAAGCACCGCTGGCTCATCCGGTGGCTTGCCCGTGTAGGTCGAGTGATAGATCGCATCTTGCCGCAGCGTGATGCGGTCCACGGTCAATATCGGAAACCAGTCCTGCTCATTGTAATAACCCGTGTGGTCGCCAAACGGACCTTCGAGCGCGTGCTCGTAGCCCGTGCGCGGCCGGGCCGGCGCGCCCTCGGGCACTGGCGCAATCTGACTGGCCTCTTCTGGATAGATATGACCCTCGAGCACGATCTCGGCCGAGGCCGGCACGCGCAGTTCACTTCCCTTCGCCTTGACCAGATCGGTACGACTACCGCGCAATAGCCCAGCGAACTGATATTCGGACAAGCTGTCTGGCACCGGCGTCCCCGCGCCCAGAATAGTCGCCGGGTCGGCGCCGAGCGCGACTGCGATCGGATAAGGTTTCCCCGGGTTCTGCAAGCAATGCTCACGGAAATCCAGCGCCCCGCCCCGGTGGGCAAGCCAACGCATGATGAGTTTGTTGGGTCCGATCACTTGCTGACGGTAGATACCCAGATTTTGCCGCTTCTTATTAGGGCCCCGGGTAATGACCAGCCCCCAAGTAATCAGTGGCGCGATGTCACCCGGCCAACAATGCTGAATCGGCAAGCGAGCAAGATCAACCTCACTTCCCTCCCAAACGATCTCCTGGCACGGCGCCGAGCGGAGTTCCCGGGGCGCCATATCCCAGACCGACTTGATCAGCGAGCTTAGACCGAGCACATCGCGCAGACCTTTGGGTGGCTCGGGCTCTTTAAGGGCGGCGAGCAAATGGCCTATTTTGCGCAACTCGCTCACATCATCGGCGCCCATACCCATGGCGACCCGCTGAGGGGTGCCAAAGAGGTTACCCAGCACTGGCATCGTGTGTCCGATCGGCTGAGTAAATAGCAGAGCCGGGCCTCCCGCACGCAGAGTGCGGTCGCACAACTCCGTCATTTCCAAATGCGGGGAAACGGGTAACGCCACGTGGGTTAATTCGCCAGATTGTTTTAATTTGGCAATAAAATCCCGTAAATCGGAATATTTCATCGATGATTGACTTTTTTTGATGTGAAAGGTGAGGGCTGAGTTAATGCCCACAAACGCCTGATTTTACGGGGATTTGCTGCAACGCAACTAAAATTTCATAATTATTAGTTATAGAAAATAATTTTTATAGTATTGACTCGATATATTCACCTGCCTACAATTCGCTCAAATTTCCAAGAGCAGCCCTGCTGGAATAATTCCAAGCCAAACGGGAAAGACATGTTGGCTGCCTGCTACAGCGGAGTTGTGACCCAGAGGCGATTGTAAAGCGCCTCAGCAAAAGGGACACGTGCAGAACTCCAAACAAGATTGCTTGCGCCACCCTCACCCAGGAGGCAAACAAGGCAACACCGGCGTTTGCGAAGGCCGAAGTCTGGCGGCAAACGATTTTAAGTATCGCGGTGAATTGAAGCACGAAACACGCTTGCAATTTGGCCTCATCTCAGAGTGCCTGACAAAACGTGACTGGTTACTTGCCATGTTTGCAACGGAGACTGCAACTTGGCTGGGCTTGATATCAGGTGGGTTTTGCCAGGCGCTTTGAGGGCCGCGATGATTCAGGAGGTACTATGAATAATCGACGCGAAGTCGCAGCGTTGTTCGGTGCAGGACAGGTTCCATTGCAGTTTGCTCAAGAGCACAGCGACAAGGTCGCCGTACTGGACAGGGTGGTCTCAACCGCCCGCATCGGCATACGGGTCCTCGGCTTGGCATCCATGACGGCGCTGACCGTGATGTTTTTCCGCCCCGAGCTGACCGACCAGATCAAGGTGATATCGCCATTCTGGACCGAACCGTCCAGCGTTGACGTGACCACCTTGGACAGACCAAGCGTGATCACAGGCACGGGTGATGCGATAACGCTTAACCCAGCGTCAGCGAATCTCGATGTTACGCCTGCAGGATTTTCTGCACCATCCCTCGCGGCGCAACAGCGGGTCACTGGCTGGCTGGCCAAACGCCATCGAGTGGCTGGCGCTGCCAGCAAGATGCTGGTAGACGCAGCGTACATAACGGCCAAGGAAACGGATATCGATCCCCTGCTGATCCTGTCGGTGGTGAGTGTCGCGTCACGCATGAATCCGTTTGCCGAAAGTTCAATGGGTGCGCAAGGCCTGATGCAAGTCGTAACCCACGTACACAAAAATAAATTCGAAGATCATGGCGATACCAAAGCGGTCCAGGATCCGAATGTGAACTTGGTTGTGGGCGCCACGCTTCTGAAAGGGGCTATTCGTAAAACAGGCTCTGTCGAAGCGGGTCTGAAGCAGTACATCGGCGCCGATGGACTTCGCAGTGACGGTGGTTATTCTGCCAAAGTGCTAGGTGAGTACGCGAGACTGCAAGCGGTGGCAAATGGACGATACGTGGCAGCGACGAAAGCGCCTGCACCGCCTACCAACACCACTGCGCGCAACAGCCTTGAAAAACCCAAAGCTCTCGAAGACCAACCAGCCTGACAACGCCAACGCTACACATCCATCGCTACAGGCCATCCCGGTGCAGGCCGGGATGCCGCGATGTCTACTGAGCTAGCTCAGATACGCCTCCAGTCTTCGCACCGCCTCCTTCAAATTCTCCATTGATGTCGCATAGGACACCCGGATGTAGCGGTGAACATCTTGTATGCCGAAATCAAGTCCCGGCGTCATCACCACACCGGTAGCCTGTAACACATCGCGCGTAAACGTATCGGCATCATCGGAGAAACGACTGCAGTCAGCGTAAACATAAAAAGCACCATCGGGCAGTACCGGTATCGCAAACCCCAAACGCTGCAATTCCGGAACAAGATAATCGCGCCGACGTCTGAACTCATTTTTTCGCTGCTCAAAAATTTCCATCGACTCTGGCGTGAAGCAAGCGAGCGCAGCTTGCTGAGCCAGCGTGGACGCACAGATGAAAAAATTCTGGGCCAGCTTTTCTACTGCTGCCAACATCGAAGGTGGCACCACGAGCCAGCCAAGACGCCAGCCAGTCATGTTGAAATATTTTGAAAAGCTGTTGATGACGATGATGTCTTCGCCCAGCGATAAAGCAGAAAATGGTGGCGCATCATAGGACAGGCCCTGATAAATTTCGTCCACGACGGTAAAACCACCCCGCTCGCGAACCCATGCTGCGATATCGCGCAATTCATTCACCGCAATCGACGTACCGGTGGGGTTAGAGGGCGACGCCAGCAGCACGCCTCGGGTTGCAGGGTTCCAGTGTTCACGCACCATCGCCGCTGATAATTGAAAGCGTTGCGCTGGCCCACTGGGAATCAAGCGCGCCCTGCCTTCGAAAGCAGTAACGAAATGGCGATTGCAGGGATAGCTGGGATCGGGCATCAGCACTTCATCATCGCGTCCGACGAGTGCAGCACAGGCCAGCAGCAAGGCGCCGGATGCGCCAGCCGTAATCACAATACGCTCTGCGGCAATATCAACGCCAAAGTGATTTTGATAATGCGCAGCGATAGCCTCACGCAAACCCGGCAAGCCAACCGCATGGGTATAGCGCATTGTGCCACCGGCAATCGCTTTCGTAGCGGCATCTAATACAGGCTGTGCAGCAGGGAAATCGGGCTCACCAATACCCATGTGAATGACTGACCGACCCTCCTGCTCCAGAGCAGCCGCGATCTTGAGCAGCTCCATCACATGAAAAGGCTCGATATCATCAAGCCGGGTCGCGAGCGGAAAGTTCATGGAGGGAGGCGCCCCAAACGTGAAACGCTAGCGACCTGCGGCCACTTCGGTCGCACGCAGCCGGGCCGCCAGCTTGTCGAGCACGCCATTGACGTATTTGTGCCCATCAATACCGCCAAAAGATTTGGTCAGCTCGACAGCTTCGTTGATCACGACCTTGTAGGGAATTTCAATATGGTGTTTCAGTTCGAATGCACCGATCAACAATGCCGCGTGCTCAATGGGCGACAACTGATCGATGGCGCGATCGATCAGCGGCACGATCTCGGATCGCAGGTTATTCACGTCACGGATGGTCCCGTGCAGCAAAAGATCGAAATGTTCTGCATCAGCCTTGTCAAATCCATGAGCATGCCGCATGTGGGCATCAATCGCACCCGCATCCTCCTGACTCATCAGCCACTGGTACAAGCCCTGCAGCGCGAATTCACGCGCACGGTGGCGCGGCGTGCGGCTTTTGTTGGGATTGGCGTGCTGCGACTTGCTACTCATGATATCCGGCCTTATTCGTCATCAGTTTCATCGGCCAGTTCTTCGATTGCAGCGACCATATTGGCCATTTCAACGGCAACACGCGCAGCATCAGCGCCCTTGCCGGCCATGCGTGCTTCAGCCTGCTCTTCATTTTCGGTGGTCAGCACCGCGTTAGCCACTGGTAAACCGAAATCTAGTCCCACACGGGTAATGCCGGCACCGGATTCGTTCGATACCAGCTCGAAGTGATATGTCTCACCACGAACAACGGCACCCAGGGCGATCAGGGCGTCGAACTGGCCGGATTGAGCCATCTTTTGCAACGCCAGCGGAATCTCCAGCGCGCCCGGCACAGTCACGAGCAATATGTCCTCGTCTTCCACGCCCAGATGCTTGAGTTCGGTCAGACAAGCGGATGTCAGACCATGGCAAATGTCTTCATTGAACCGCGCCTGAACAATGCCAATACGCAGGCCGTTGCCATCAAAATCCGGTTGGTAAGTTCCTACGCTCATGATGCCTCCTGCTTCAGTGATCGGGACTGGCCTGGTAGCCGACGACTTCGAGATTGAATCCGGTCATCGATGGCATTTTGCGAGGGTTGGCCAGTAATTTCATTTTCGCTACCCCCAACTCGCGCAGTATCTGTGCGCCTATACCGTAGGTGCGCAAATCCATGCGCGCAGTCTTGGGCGGCGCAGGCAGATTCGGGCTGCTCAGCGCACTGAACTGGGCGAACATCTGCTCCGCAGATTCCTCGCAATTGAGCAAAACAATGACGCCCCGCTCGGCTGACTGAATTGCCGCCATCGATGACGCCATCGTCCATGAATGCGTCGTGACACGTGTTTCAAGCAGGTCCAGTATCGACACCGGTTGATGCACGCGTACCAGAGTCTCTTGGTCAGGTTCGATTACGCCATGCACCAACGCGAGATGCGCACCGCTGCTGGGCTTGTCGCGAAATGCAATCGCATGGAAGCTGCCGTGCGGCGTGTGCATCTCGCGCTCAGCGACCCGCTCGACAATACTCTCGTTCTGGCTGCGGTAGTGAATCAAGTCGGCAATCGTGCCGATCTTGAGCTGATGCAGCTTGGCGAACTCCATCAGATCAGGCAGACGCGCCATCGTGCCGTCATCCTTGAGTATTTCGCAAATGACTGCAGCAGGCGTCAGTCCAGCCAGATCTGCGAGGTCACAACCTGCCTCGGTATGACCAGCGCGCATGAGCACCCCGCCTCGTTGCGCGCGCAACGGAAATATATGACCCGGCTGCACGATATCCGACGGTTTGGCGTGGCGAGCCACCGCAACCTCGATTGTGCGCGAACGGTCCGCCGCTGAAATACCTGTGGTGACGCCCTCGGCGGCCTCAAGAGACACGGTGAAGTTGGTACCGTACGAAGTGCCATTCCGCGTGGTCATCATGGGCAGGTTGAGCTGTTCGCAGCGCTCCTCTGTGAGCGTGAGGCAAATCAGGCCACGCCCATGCTTGGCCATGAAATTGATGGCTTCAGGCGTAACGAACTCGGCTGCCAGGACAAGATCGCCCTCGTTCTCGCGGTCTTCCTCATCGACGAGGATCACCATGCGGCCGGCACGAAGCTCGGCAATGATCTCTTTTGTGCTTGAAAGTGACATGAATGGTTCCGGAAAGGCCGGCCATTTTATAGGATTTCAGCGGCCACAAACTGTTGAAGCGAGGGCAAACCTCCCCATTGCAGATAGTGTCGAAATGATAATGAAGCACTGATTGAATAAAACCGGAAACTTTCAAAGCCAAATAAATCGCGACAGTCCCTTGATTTTGCCGGACCCCGCGTCGCACGGCTGCGCTCGATCACCACACACCGTGGATGTATTCCGCGTCTCCTTAATGCGACAGGCTGAGCATGCGCTCTACATAGCGGGCGATCAGATCCACCTCCAGATTGACTTGATGCCCGGCACTCAGATGCCTGAGTGTGGTGACCTCGATGGTGTGCGGAATCAAATTGATCGATATCGTACAACCGGCATGGCTATCGGTGACGTTATTGACAGTCAGAGAGACGCCATTAACCACGACCGAGCCTTTGTGCGCAAGGTATTTCGCCAATGAGGGCGGTGCCAGTATATCCAGCCGCCAGGATTCACCCACGGGCTCGAACAGCACCACGCTGCCCAATCCATCGACGTGACCAGAAACCAGATGCCCGCCAAGTCGCTCAGCCAATGTCAGGGGTTTTTCAAGATTGACCTCACCCTGCCGATCAAGGCCTACAGTGCAATTCAGACTTTCGCGTGAAACATCGACGACAAAGCTATCCGCTGTCTTGCTTGTTACCGTCATGCAGGCACCGTTGATGGCAATCGAATGGCCAATGCCCACATCATCAAGCGCAAGATCTCCTGCACTGATTTGCAAGCGCACGCCGGCGTCACCGTCATTGCCAAGTGATTCGATCGAATTGATACGACCAACTGCCGCTACGATACCGGTAAACATGGGTGTCTTTAGTCCTGGTTAAAAATCATTAAGCCGGGTGATCACACGCAGATCATCACCGACAGCATCGACTCGATGAAAACGCATGTTGATGCGATCGGACAAGGCGCTCAATTCAGGTAAACGTGCGATGCCCTGTGCCGGTCCCAGCAGGCACGGGGCGAAATAGAGCAGCATCTCATCGACCAAACCCATGCGCAACAGCGATCCGTTGAGCTTGTAGCCCGCTTCGACATGCAACTCGTTTATCTGTCGCTCGCCCAGTAACTGCATTAGCGCTGCCAAATCGACTTTTACACCCTCTGTAGGAAGAACAATCACCTCAGCACCCGCTTTGCGCAAGCGACTCGCGCGCTCGGGGTACCTATCGGTTGTAATGATCAAGGTACCTCCACCCACCAATATCTGCGCTGAGGGGTCGATATCAAGCTGACTGTCGATTACAATACGCTGTGGCTGACGAGGGGTAGCAACTGCGCGCACATTAAGCTGGGGATTATCCTGCTGCACTGTACCGATGCCCGTCATAATCGCGCACGCACGCGCGCGCCACGCATGGCCATCATCGCGCGCTGCTGACGAAGTGATCCACTGGCTCTGACCGTTGATCAGCGCGGTGCCACCATCAAGGCTGGCAGCAATCTTCAGCCTGACCCAAGGACGCCCGTGCTGCATACGGTGAAAAAAGCCTATGTTCATTTCGCGCGCCTCATTCGCCAGAACACCGGTCTCTACCGCAATACCTGCCGTGCGTAATTGCGCTATGCCCCTGCCGGCCACCAGCGGATTCGGATCTTCAATGGCAGCAATTACACGGCCAACACCTGCTGCGATCAACGCCTC
>SYFN01000240.1 GCA_005800405.1 Burkholderiales bacterium | reverse complement strand
GCCGAGATCGATGGCGTGGTTCTGCACACGCATGTCAAGCCCGGCAGTGTGGTGACGGCCAAGGATTTACTCGTCGAGCTCGCTGCTTCCTGATCAGCTCGCTTGCTTGCGCAATCCCAGCGCGATTACGGTCGTCACTACGATGACCGCGCCGAGTACCTGTACTGGCGCAATCGATTGTCCGAGGAGTAGCCAGGCAAGCGCCAGCGCGCATACGGGTTCCACGTTCATGATCGCGGAGTTACCAACCACGCCTAGTCGTGGCAGCAGGCTGAACATCAGCGCGAAGGCTGTCCCGTAAAGCACAGTCAGCCCGGCCAGACCCCACCAACCCACCGTGGTTTTTGGCAGCGACCAGTCGCCGGTGCTCCATGCGAATACCGTGGTAAGCAGCAGTACCGTGCCTAGTGTGTAGACCGTTCTGAGGCGACCATCAATCGACAGCAGCTCGTGCTGCGTCAGCACCATCGCCAGCGCGAAGGTTGCCGCGGCGGTGGTCGCAAATGCCACCCCATTTCCTATCTGCTGCCAGTGCGCAGAAGCGTCCAGCCCAGAGGCAGCACCGAAGGCATCGAGTGCCAATGCCAGGCCGAAAAGAATGACCGGCATCGCTTTGAGAACAAACTTCTCGGCTTTGTGGCGGTAGATAATGCGTGCCCAGAACGCTGCCCACAAGGGGTAGGTATTGAACGCCAACAGGGCAAGTGCCACGGGTAGTCGCGCGACCGCAGAATACAGGCAGTAGCTCTGTACGGCCACCAGCGTACCCACAAGTGGCATGAAAAGCGGTGTCCGTCCCTGCAAACGTGGTGAGACGCGCTGTCTCAGCAGTAACAGGGTAATGATCAGCGCGGTGACGCCACTGCGAAAAATCACCGCAGTCGTGACACTCACGCCATCATTGAATGCAAATCGCGCCGAAACGTGATTGGCCCCCATCATCACAGCGATCAGCAGCAGGGTCAGGAACGCGGTGCGAGAAAGGGATGGGCTCATTATTTTTCTTGTCTCAATGCTGTCGGGCCAGTTCCGGGGATGCAAAGCAATCCGGGCAATGTCCATTATTTCACGACCTTGGCAAGTCTTCGGGGATGCCGCCAATGACGTGTATATTTCAGTCGGCCTGATCTGGATATTCTCATACCGATCATACGACAGAAGAAAAGACAGTGACCTCCGATAAAACTCTCACGAATTCAGCCGCACGATTACGTGCTGAGGGCTGGCGCCCACCAGCGCCCGCTTTGCAATCCAATTTTGCCATCGGTCTCAGGATACTTTTTCAGAGCTCTCCCGATCTACTGCAAACCTTGCCACGTGACTGCTACACCAAAGACATCATCACCGTACCAGTGGGCAGACGACCCGTATTCATCGTCAATCATCCGGAGACCATTCGTCGCGTTCTCACAGAGGACAGAGCGAATTATCCGAAGAGCGATCTGATGGTGTCGGCATTATCGCCACTGCTGGGCGATGGCGTACTGATTTCCTCGGGCGAGCTCTGGGAGCACGATCGTCAGATGCTCGAGCCGGCTTTCATGCACATGCGTCTCGTACAAATGTTTCCAGATATGCGTGAAGCTGTCCAAGATTTTGTGGAGCGACTGCAGCTGCTGGATATAGACGCCAACGTCGATCTGGAATCAGAGCTCACGCATGTGACAGCTGACATCATGCTGAGAACGATTTTTTCCAAACCCATAGGCGCTGCTCAAGCCGATGCTGTGTTCGAAGCCTTTTCCTCGTTTCAGGCGAATAGCCCCCAGTTCCAGTTGCAGCATGTGCTAGCCAGCGATCCGCGACAGCCTGGATTGCCCAGTACAGCGTTATTGCGTGACGCAACCACTCTCAGAGATTTGCTGGGAGATATGCTGGATGAGCGGCTCACACTGAATTTACAAGGCAAGGTATTTGTCGATTTTGCTCAAGCAGTGATTGATGCACGTGATGCCGCGGGCGTACCCTTTAGTCGTGAAAAGATTATTGATCAGCTTGCTGTATTTTTTCTCGCGGGTCATGAAACGACGGCAAGCAGTTTGTGCTGGACTTTTTTCATGTTGTCGCAGCAGCCTCAGATATTGCGAAAAATACGTGATGAAATCCGAGTAGTACTGGCTGACCGTCCCTTTGAATTCCACGACTTCAAATCACTGAGCTTCGCGCGCGACGTCTTTCGCGAATCATTGCGGCTTTATCCACCGGCTGCTTTTCTGACGCGTCGTGCCCTGCATGAAGATAAATTCGGTCGCCTTAAAGTGCCGGCAGACAGTTTCATCGTCATATCACCATGGCTGATTCACCGGCATCGGGCTTATTGGCCGCAGGCAGACCGATTTATTCCCGAGCGCTTTGACGTTTGTGGTAACGCGCCAGTGGCAGGTACTTATTTACCCTTCGGGCTAGGGCCTCGTGCGTGTACCGGTGCGACGATTGCGCAACTTGAGGCATCGCTGATTTTGTGTGAGGTGTTGCGTCGTTTTTCGTTTATCCCACTAAACACATCGAGTGTGTTTCCTGTTTCGCGCGTCAGCGTACGCCCTGCGAATGGCATACGGTGTCGTGTGGAGAAAAATGACCCTAGGTGAATTAATTCAGATTTGATCAAAAAATCCCCAGCCAAATCTGGCTGGGGGTTTCATCAAACGATAGCTTGACGCACCGATCCTGCACGGTGCTACACCGACTTCAAGAAATTCATTGCGATCTTGTTGAATTTGGTCGGGTTCTCCATGAACATTAAATGGCTGCCGCCCTCGTCGACTTCAAAGATCTCCTCTTAAGCGCCAGGTATTTTGCTTGCAATCCATGCCTGAGATGCTGGCGTAAAAAAGCTGCCTTTAGCACCGACTACCAGTGTTGGTACGTTGATGCGGGTGATCGTGTCACGCCAATCTTGTACACAGTGATCAACCAGCAGTTTGGCAGCCTCTTGGCGCGGAAATTTGAGATTTTGTGCGAGTGCGTACTCCAGCTTTTTGGCAGGATAGGCCTTGGTGAAGAACATGCCGTTGACCAGGCCGGCCGTCGTCTTCTCACCATCTGCACCTGATAGGGCAGCGGCAGTATCAAACAGTGCCTGTGGCGTGAAAACAGCGCCCGCATCGGCTTTCTCGGCATCGGACATGCCCGGCGCGACAGTGGTGTAGGGCGCCTGGTCAATCAGAATCATGGATCCGGTACGATGTTTGCCATACAAATCTCAGTGAGCCCAGATCACCGAGCAGCCCATTGAGTGTCCCATCAGTGTGGCATTGCTGAGACCCAGGCCATCCAGCAGTTCATACAAATCTGTCGCCAGCCTCGACATGCGGTAGCCATGCTTTGGTTTGTCCGAATCGCCGTGGCCGCGCATATCGACGGCGATCACTCGGTAGTTTTCTGAGAGGGCCATGATTTGATCCTGGAACATCGCCGCCGTTTGTGACCAGCCCGGAATCATCACGATAGGGCGACCACGTCCTGATTCGAGATAATTCAGCTTGACCCCATCTCGGGTTACAAAGCTGCCCTACTTTATTTCGCCTGGGTTAACGCCGCCCCCCAGACCCACGCTGGCACAACCCGTGGTTGCAAGCGAGGTTCCGGCCAGCGCGGCGGCTGCGAGAAACTGGCGCCGAGACTGGCGTTGCACTTGCATCGCCTCAGTGCTTGGCAGAGGGTTTGTCGAGTTATCTTTTTCCACGTTGTCTCCTGTTTTTATGAATGGTGAATTCAAGGACGAAGTGCAACTTTGATTAATGGGTTGGATGGCTGAGGTGCATTAGTATCAAAGCCTTTTGACCAGCCAGTCGAAGAAGCACATGACCTATACACACCTCAGCCAAGCCGAACGTTATCAGATT
>SYFN01000239.1 GCA_005800405.1 Burkholderiales bacterium | reverse complement strand
CTTGACTGCGTTGGCCAGAATGTTGACGCCCTCAACCATCTTTGCACGGGCAAGGTCGCCGAAAACTACATCTTTAGCTGCCATGTTGATACTCCTTCAGATATTTCAGATTCAAACCGGGTAGGTGCCGGGTGCTTGAGTGGATGTTTGCCGAATGTCTTTACTGCACGATGGCCATGATGTCGTCCTCACGCATGACGAGGACTTCTTTGCCGTCCACTTTCACGGCCTGACCGGAATATTTGCCAAAAAGTACTTTGTCGCCGACTTTCACATCCAGGGGACGGACTTTCCCGTCTTCGAGGATCTTGCCGTTGCCTACCGCGACAACTTTGCCCTGATCCGGTTTCTCGGCGGCTGCGTCTGGCAGAACGATGCCGGAGGCGGTTTTGGTTTCCTGTTCGAGACGCTCGACGATGACGCGGTCGTGCAAAGGACGAAGGCTCATAGATACTCCTTAAAAACAATGGGTTACGTTTATTGATGATCCGATTGTCAGCAACTCGCTGACCGCCGGAACCTGCTTTTGTAAACTCTTGATGGTCGCGCTGTTAGCACTCGCCATCAGCGAGTGCTAAGT
The DNA here is from genome assembly GCA_005800405.1 of Burkholderiales bacterium. Classification (GTDB taxonomy): domain Bacteria; phylum Pseudomonadota; class Gammaproteobacteria; order Burkholderiales; family Burkholderiaceae_D; genus Pernthalerella. The sequence continues at coordinate 8,906 of SYFN01000239.1, read as the reverse complement.
ATAAGGATGGGTGGTCGCTTTTTCAAGAACCGTTCGTGAAAACTTCGGTCCAAAGATTGATTAAATTACTAAATTGATAATTCACAGCTGCGTTCACTGGCCAGTGCAAGCCCCAGAGTCAGATGCGATATCAAATCAAAAAGGTGTTTGAATCAGTGATCACCAAAGCCGCAGTAAAACCCCCAAAAAATAAAAAGGATCACTTGCATGAGCGCGATCGAGACATTGATCATTCCCCGTACCCGCGATCTTGGTGATGGATTTGAGGTTCGCCGCGCCTTGCCTGCCGTGGATCGGCGCATGGTGGGGCCCTTCGTCTTTCTCGATCAAATGGGCCCCAACGTCCTCAAGCCCGGTACCGGTCTGGATGTGCGTCCGCATCCACACATCGGTCTTGCAACGGTGACTTGGCTGTTCGAGGGTGAGATCCTGCATCGCGATAGCCTCGGTACGGTGCAGGCGATACGGCCCGGTGAAGTCAACTGGATGACCGCAGGGCGAGGCATCGTGCACTCCGAGCGCAGCGATCATCACCAGCGCGGTTCGCTCTCGTCACTGTATGGATTGCAATGCTGGGTGGCGCTGCCACGGGCTGATGAAGAATGCGAACCAGACTTCACTCACCTCAAAGCCGACGAATTACCCGTGGCCGAGAGCGAGGGCGCACAGCTGATCATGGTTGCCGGCCGTTTTCTTGGCTTGCACTCGCCGCTGCCCACGCGCTCGCCCCTTTTTTATGCGCAACTAACTTTGTCTGCCGGCGCGAACCAGCTGATACCTGCAGAGTACGAAGAACAGGCGATCTATATTGCCAGCGGCGATCTGGACTTGGGTCGTGACGGCAGCTTCAATGCGGGCCAGCTGCTGGTCCTGAAGCCGCATCATCCTGTCACCGTGACCGCAGGCAGCTCGGGTGCGACGGTCATGCTTCTCGGTGGTGAGCCTATGGATGGGCCGCGACATCTGGTGTGGAATTTTGTCGCGAGCAGTGAAGAGCGCATTGAGCAGGCCAAGCGTGACTGGATAGCGCAGCGTTTTGCACCCGTGCCGGAGGAGACTGAATGGATTCCCTTGCCGGACAATTTGAAACCTGCTGATTAGTCCTGATCGTTTGCCGACTGTGACGGCTGGGACTCGAAGTGCTGCCACACCAGGTTGGCTGCGCACCAATCTTCGATGGCTGTGCCCACTGATTTGAATAGTGTGATTTCCTGCGCATGACCGCGCCCGACATGACGGCCACTGGCCAAGTCGGCCAGTTCGGCGAGCACCGATGCGCGCGTAATCAGACCTGATTGCATGGGCTGCACCAAGTCGCCAGCCTCTGCCAGTGCGCCATCGAAGGTATCAACAAATAACCGCGCGGTAGACATCAGCCTGTCATCTGCTTCGCGCATGTCCGGCTTGAAACCACCCACCAGATCGATATGCGTGCCAGGCCGTACCGAGATCGATTGAAGCAAAGCCTGCCTGCTGGTAGTAGCGCAACTGATCAGGTCAGCAGTCATTGATGCTGCGCCAAGATCTTGTGCGACATCGATGGTAATCGATGTCGGTAAGCCCAGTGCCTGACATTTTTTGACGATCATTCGCGCCTTCTGCAGATCACGCCCCCATACCGAGACACGACGAATATCGCAAACCGCACAGTGGGCTGCAGCCATATAGGGTGCCAGTTGTCCGGTGCCGACCATGAGCAGATGTTCACTATCGGGTCGCGCCAAGTAGGTCGAAGCGAGCGCCGATGCTGCTGCGGTGCGGCGGAGCGTGAGTTCTTCGCCGTCCATGAGGGCCAGCGGTGTGCCTGTCGTTGTATCGAGCAAAATGAACAGCGACTGCACGGTGGGCAGTTGACGCGCCCGATTCTCGGGCACGACCGTCACCAGCTTGACGCCCAGATGCGCATTGGCCTGCCAAACAGGCATCAGTAGCAGGGTAGATGATCCGGTATCTGATAAGGAATGCACATGCCGGCGTGGCGCTCGTATGGTGTCGCCAAATGCCTTGCGCATGGCCGATATCAGCGTTGCGAAGGGCAGCGCCTGCTGAATCTGTTCGCTGCTAAAAAAAGGAATCATGGTGCGGCTGAGTGGATGTCGATGCACGAGACTACGCAATCATCGCCGCTGCGTCAAACGCTGGCGAGTGACAGCCGGGCGCGTGGGATAATCGGTTGCGCCTCATCTCATGATTACAAGAGCTCATCCGACCCTATGCTAAAACATCCGAGACATTTTTATTACGTGCCCATGCTGCTATGGGGGCTCGCGCTGATTGTCTGTGTTCCTTCGCAAGCGACTAATGATGCGAAAGTGAATCACAATCTTCCACCCGTTTTCGCGCAGGCGCTGAAAAAAGCCGGAGTTCCGGAAAATGCGGTCGCCGTTGATATACGCCGCGTGCTCAGTGGCGAGACTCTGGTCGCGCACAACAATCAGGCAATTTTCCGTCCCGCATCCATCATGAAGCTGGTGACGACTCAGGCAGCACTGGAATTGCTGGGTCCAACTCATCGCTGGATCACGCGCGTGTACACCGACGGTGTCCAGCGCGGTGATGTGCTGCAGGGTGATCTGATTGTCGAGGGCAGTGGTGATCCGCGTTTTGCGTATGAAGACTTGTGGCGGCTTCTGCGCCAGTTGCGCGCCACGGGCATACGCGAGATTCGTGGTGCTTTGGTGATCGATCGCAGCCTCTTCCAGCGACTGCCTGACGACACGCCATCCTTCGATGGTCAGGCCAATCGTGCTTACAACGCCTTGCCGGATGCCTTGCTGCTCGATGCCAAAGCCTTGCAAGTCAAGCTGACCGCCGAGACAGGCAATGCGCGTGCACAGTTTTCGATCGAGCCGCCGATGGCCGATTTTGTTGTTGAGCCGCCTGCGCTTGGTCAGGGCGAATGCGGTGATCTACGTACCATCCTCAAGCCCGAACTGAATGGCAGGACCCTGCGCTTTGGCGGTAGCTATCCTGTGTCATGCGGACAGAAAGTTTTGTCACTGCATCTGCACACACTCAATCACGTGCAGTATTTCGATGCCGTGTTCAGGCTGCTATGGAGTGAAATCGGCGGCACCATCAACGGACCAACGCGCGAATCTCGTGTACCCGCGAGTGCAAAAGAAATTCTGCAGTGGCAATCCGTCACACTTAGTCAGTCCATTCGGGATATCAACAAGTACAGTAATAACGTGATGGCCCGCAATTTATTGTTGTCACTCGTGGCCGAGCGCGCTGGCATTCCAGCGACCGCAACGGCGGCGAGCACAAAAGTGCTGGGATGGCTGTCGTCCAGCGGTATTGATGCCACTGGTATGGTGCTTGAAAATGGTTCGGGACTTTCAAAAGAAGAACGCATTTCTACACTGACGCTGGCGCGCTTGCTCCAGCGTGCGTGGCAAACGTCGACGATGCCGGAGTTTATGGCATCACTGCCGCTGGCTGGCGTGGACGGCACCATGAGTCGTCGATTGTCTGACCGCGCGGTGAAAGCAAATGCACACATCAAGACCGGCAGTCTGGTTGATGTGATGAGTATCGCCGGTTACGTGACCACCAAATCAGGTAAACGTGTCGTCGTGGTTTGCATGGTGAATCATCCGAATGCAGGCGCAATGCGCCAAGGCTTTGATCAGCTGCTGCAGTGGGCCTATGACAATGGCGATTGAAGCCTGAATGCGCTGCGGGGCATTCGTTCACCACCTTGAGGACAAAGCTTTCAGTGCGTGAAACTGTCCGTGCAGATCGGTCTCAAACCTGCTCGGGGTTACGCGGTCGAAAAAGTACGGTGGACATCGCGCCCAGTATCAGCAGCATCGCAACATAGTCTTGCCAGTGGGGTACTTCACCCAGTATCCAGGCACCCGAGAAAGTTCCCAGCACTGGAATGAACATCACCGACAAGCTGGAGGCTACAGGTGGCAGTATGCGCGCCAGTCTGAACCACACCACGTGCGCGAATCCGAAAATGATCACCGAGTTGTAAATGATGGCGCCCCATTCGATCAAATTAGGCGTTCGCATGGCGGGATACTCGAACATCAGCGCCAGCATCGCCATGATGGCCGTTGTGAGTGACAGCATCCAGAACGTCAGCGAGATCGTTGGCATATCCAGCAGAGTACGTTTCATCAGCACGGTGCCGAAGCCCCATCCGGCCGCGGCAATCAGCGCCAGCACAGTGCCCACCGGCTGTCCCGATAGTCGAGAAAATTCACTCGAGAGCAGGAGCAAGGCGCCACTCATCGCCGACGCGATGCCGACCAGTGCGGATCGGCTGATGCGGTCACCGAAAAAGATCAGGCCGGAGAGCACCGCCCAGGCCGGCATGGTGTAGCCCAGTATCGCAGCGCGACCCGAAGACAATAATTTGACACCGATGATGATCAGTGAATGCCAGATCAGCATGTTGGGGATAGCCAGCTGAATCACCGTCATCCTGGCGCCTGCGGGAATTGCCAGTGATGCACCTTGCGCACGCGCTGCCAGCCAGATTACGGCAAGCCCACCCACCATGCAAATCGTACGAAACGTCAGCGGCGGGAATTCGCGCACACCGATTTTCATCACGGGCCAGTTCAGTCCCCAGAACAGGGTCAGCAGCGCCAGCAGCACCAGATCTTTGCGGGAGAGTTGCGTCATGGGGTGAGACAATAACATGACAGGCTACAATCGCGGCTTCATCTATCTCAGTTCTCATCTGGCGTGAAATTCACTGACAAACTCGCTGCCGCCATCCAGGCAAATGATTCCCTGTTGTGCGTTGGCCTTGATCCGGACACCCAGCGGTTTCCCGAAGCCTTGCGCGGCCGCAGCGATGCCATCTTCACCTTCTGCAAGGCGATCATTGATGCCACCGCTGCGACCGCCTGTGCGTTTAAGCCGCAGATCGCCTATTTTGCGGCGATAGCGGCGGAAGATCAGCTGCAAGCGATTTGTGAGTACCTGAAATCGCAATACCCGCAGATCCCCATCGTACTCGACGCCAAGCGGGGTGACATCGGTGCCACTGCAGAACAATATGCGCGCGAGGCTTTCGAGCGCTATGGTGCCGATGCAGTGACCGTCAACCCCTATATGGGTTTTGATTCTGTGGAGCCCTATCTGGAACGGCAGGATCGCGGCGTGATCGTGTTGTGCCGCACGTCCAATCCCGGTGGTTCTGATCTGCAGTTTTTGAACGTTGATGGACAGCCGCTATATCAGCACGTCGCAAGACAGGTGGCCACAAAGTGGAACCGTCACGGGCAGTGCGGTTTGGTTGTCGGTGCAAACTTCCCGCAAGAACTCGCGGAGGTACGCGCTATCGTCGGTGATATGCCCCTGCTGGTGCCGGGCATTGGCGCGCAGGGTGGCGACATAAAGGCGACAGTCGAGGCCGGGCAAACGGCCGATGGTAGTGGGATGATGATCAATTCCTCGCGCGCGATTTTGTATGCGCCATTGCAAGACGGTGAAGATTTTACGATGGCTGCAGCACGCGTTGCGCGCGAGACGCGGGATGCTGTGAATCGGTTCCGTCGAGCGCGTTAAGGCATCGTCATCCCAGCGAAAGCTGGGATCCATGAGCACTCTGAAACATCAAACGTCGATGTTGAGGTCCGCTAGCGTTCAAAAAACCCCAGCATCTCTTCCAATAAAATTTCCGGTACCTGATCAGGAATGAAGTGCCCAGACTGTAATGCCCGGCCAGTCACTTTGCCCGATGCCTTGGCCTGCCAGTCTTCTATCGGCGAAAACAGGCGGCCGACCACACCGTTCGCACCCCACACCACATGCACCGGGCAGCTGATCTTGTTGTGTTGATGATCTTGATCGTGCACCAGATCTATCGTCGATGCGGCGCGATAGTCCTCGCAGCCAGCGTGAATCATGTCCGGGTCACAGAAGCAGCGGCGGTATTCTTCTAGCGCTACGGGATCAAAAAAGCTTGTGCCGCCTGAGCCCCAGCCGCCCAGCGAATAATCGATGAAGAAACGCGCATTGCTGCCGATAAGTGTCTCCGGTAGCGGAGACGGTTGAGCCAGAAAGAACCAGTGGTAGTAGGCATCGGCGAAGGGCTTGTCGGTTTTCTCGAACATCGTGCGCGTGGGCGAGATGTCGATCAGCATTAGTTGGCTGACATGCGCTGCATGGTCCAGCACCAAGCGGTGTGCCACGCGGCCGCCACGATCATGCCCACAGACCGCATAACGTTCATGCCCCAGACTTTGCATCAGCTCGGCCATGTCTTTCGCCATTGCGCGCTTGGAATAATTTCCATGGTCGGCATCGCCTTTCGGTTTTGACGAATCACCATACCCACGCAAATCCGGCATCACCAGCGTGAATCGCTCGGCGAGTGCATCCGCGACTTTGTGCCAGATCACATGCGTTTGCGGGTAGCCGTGCAGCAGCAAAAGGGGCGGGCCTTTTCCGCCGTGCCGGAAGTTGGTGCGCACGCCATTGACGTCGCGTTGCTCGCGGATGAAATTATTCAGCATTTATAAACGCTCCATGAAAGCCAATAATCCTTGTAATGCGTGTTCCGCAGTTTGCGCCCGCACCGCTGCGCGGTCGCCCGTGAACACTACGCGCTCAGTATGCACGATGCTGCCATACGCCCAGCCAAAACAGACGGTACCCACCGGTTTGCCCGGCACCGCCCCGCCCGGTCCGGCAATGCCCGTGGTGGACAAGCTGATCTGCGCATCGGTGTGAGCCAGCGCGCCAAGCACCATCGCCGCCGCAACCTCTTCGCTGACCGCGCCGTGTTGTGTAATCAGGGCCTCGGCTACATCGAGAAACCGGGTTTTCGATATATTCGAATAGGTGACAAAGCCGCAGTCGAACCAATCGGATGCGCCGGCAATGTCCGTAATTACCTGCGAAATGCCGCCGCCCGTGACGGATTCGCACGTCGCCAGGCGCCGGCCGCGTTGTTGAAGGGCGTGTCCTACTTGTGTGGCAAGCTCGGTCAGGTGGTGCATTCATGCCTCCTGCAGTTCAGGTTTGGGCGTTGGTATTGGAATGTCGTTCATGGGTTCTTGTTTTGTATTGAAGGTCGGCCAGTGTCTTTGTTTGGATGGTGAATTCAAGGCTTCAATACCCGATTCACTACCAGCACCGCTCGCCTATTCGCTCACACTACTCGCCACAAAGCCAGCACCATCAGCGTAAAAAACGCAGCAACCAGATCATCACCCATCACCCCGAAACCGTTCTTGAAGCGCCGCTCAAATTGTCGTATCGGTGGTGGCTTGATCATGTCGAACGCGCGGAAAATCAGAAAAGCCGTCAGTTGCATACCGAAGCTGGCGGGCATCACGAACAGCATCACCAGCCAGATTGAGACAATTTCGTCCCAGACGATGGCGCCATGATCGGGCACGCCCAGCGCTTGCCCGGTTTTGTCGCACAGCCAGATACCCACGACGAAGCCGGCCACGATGATGGCGCCCCACATAGCTGCCGTAAAAACGTCGGGCCAGCGCATAGTGAGCACGTAAAAACTCAGCCAGCCAAACAAGGTACCCGTGGTGCCCGGCATGATGGGCGAGAGGCCACTTCCAAACCCCAGCGAGGCCCAGTGCACCGGGTGGGACAGCATGAAGGCTACGCTCGGGCGTCGGATTGGCATGCGATAGCCCGCAGCGGCCGAAACAGGTACCGCATTCAAGGGCGGGGCAGTGGGGTCAGATGAATCAGGTGAATTAGGCGGCATCACATGTCTTTGCCGAAATGATCGAACGAGTTTGATGTGAACGGGAGTGTCATACCGGTGGCATCGAGTATCCGTATGCCCGCGCCCGGTTTGAGGTTCCCAATGCGAGTGACCAGTGTGTTTGCCGATGCTGCAGCCGACAACACCGCATCACGTTTCTCGAGCGGCGCGGTAAAACATAATTCGTAATCGTCGCCACCGTTGAGCATGTAGTCGATCTGCATCTGCGCAGGCTGTTGTGCGAGTGCGGGCCCAGCCGGTAGTGATGCCGCGTGAATGTCTGCACCCAGATGCGAGCGCGCTAGTAGGTGGCCGAGGTCCCCGAGCAATCCATCCGACACATCAATCGCCGCGCGCGCGATACCGCGCAAAGCCATACCTAGCGCGCAGCGCGGTGTGGGTCGATGCAGTCGCGCTTCTGCCAGAGCCAGTACATCATCCGGCAGCACACTTTTACCCTGCAAGACCTCCAGTGCCAGTCGCGCATCGCCGAGCGTCCCAGAGACCCAGAGATCGTCACCGTTCTTAGCAGCGTCCCGCCGTAAGGACAGGTTTTCAGGCACGCTGCCCATGGCGGTGATGCAGAGATTCAGCGGCCCGCGGGTCGTGTCGCCGCCAATCAGCCGTATGCCCTCGGTATCAGCCAGCGCGAACAAGCCTTGGGCAAAACCCGCCAGCCAGCTTTCATCAGCCGAGGGCAGCGCCAAAGCCAAGGTGAAGGCCATCGGTTTTGCACCCATGGCCGCCAGATCGGACAAATTCACAGCGAGTGCCTTGTGGCCCAGCTTATCTGGATCCGTACCTGCAAAGAAATGCCGGCCCTCGACCAGCATGTCGGTGGATACGGCCATCATTTGGCCAGGCGGCATTGCAAGTAAAGCGCAATCATCACCCACACCCAGCCTCACCACGTTGTCAGGAGCTTGTGGGCGATCGAAGTAGCGGGCAATCAGTTCGAATTCAGACAACATGCCGTGATTGTACCGAAGTGTCCTCTCAATCGATCTTGGTGCCATTGATGGTGAGATGGTTCGTACATCGATCATTTAAGCCGCAAATCATCGGTCTGATAAAATCATCCACCCACTTCAAGCTGCAATCACGCTGCAGAGTACCCAGGAAAGTTGCCTCGCATGGATTCAGACAAAACACAAAAAGAGATTCGCCAGCAATTCCGTCAGGCGGCGCTCGAGTACCACGAATT
>SYFN01000238.1 GCA_005800405.1 Burkholderiales bacterium | reverse complement strand
CGCGCCTGCAAGCCAGGCAATGAATCACCCATATCGCCTTCGATTTCTGCGCGTGGCGTCAAAGCAGCCACCGAGTCAATCACCACCAGATCAACCGCGCCGGATCGCACCAGGGCATCGGTAATTTCCAGTGCTTGCTCACCGGTGTCCGGCTGGGAAATCAGCAAATCGTTAAGGTTGACACCCAGTTTCTGGGCATAGGTGGTGTCCAACGCATGTTCCGCATCGATGAACGCGCAAGTACCTCCAAGTTTCTGCGTTTCAGCGATGACTTGCAGGGTCATCGTGGTCTTGCCAGACGATTCAGGGCCATAGATTTCCACCACACGTCCGCGCGGCAGGCCACCCACACCCAGCGCTACATCCAGCCCCAGTGAGCCCGTGGACACGACCTGCACTTCTTCGGCCACTGCGCCGTCCAGACGCATCACCGAACCCTTGCCGAACTGCTTCTCGATTTGTGCGAGCGCCGCGCCAAGCGCCTTGGCTTTTTCAGAGTTTGGGGCTTTTTTGTCGTCCATGAATGCTCTCTCAGTTCGGTAAGTAGGTTTGCCTGATGCTGTGGCGGGGACGCCAAAAGCATCAGCCAACACTGTATAAAAAAACAGTGGCTTAGGCAAGCGTAATTTCAGCGCGATTGCCCGGGCAGGTCTTTAGAGACTGATAGTGGAGGGTGCGCGACGGCAACGATTATCTGAAGTAGTCAGAAAAATCAAGCACTTGACTGTACTTTCGTCACCAAAAAACTGGGTGAGTCACATTGATCCGCAATTACTTATTAAAAAGTTATTTCGATGAAATGCCCTGTCCGATGCTTTGTTGATGGCAACACGCAAAGACAATAGACTGGCGACAAGATGCCTGACACGTGCCGGCGGGTAGCCTGCGCGGCACATCGGAATCCATCCCTCTATAAAGATAAATCCATGCGTATCCTGCTTGCGGAAGATGACAGTGTGCTGGCGGATGGCCTGACCCGCTCATTGCGCCAGTCCGGCTACGTCACCGATTGCGTAAACACCGGACAGGCCGCCGACAATGCACTTTCAACCCAGGATTTCGACTTGCTGATTCTCGATCTGGATTTGCCGGTGATGTCCGGGCTCGAGGTATTGCGGCGTCTGCGCACCCGCGAATCCCGAGTACCCGTCCTGATTCTGACGGCAGCGGATTCCGTGGAACAGCGCGTCAAGGGGCTGGATCTGGGCGCGGATGACTATATGGCCAAACCGTTTGCACTCTCTGAGTTGGGGGCGCGAGTTAGGGCGCTCACGCGGCGCGGGGCCGGGGGTGGGCCTACTGTGATCCGCCATGGCCCACTGAGCTTTGATCAGGTTGGCCGAATCGCCTACATGAACGATCACATGATTGATCTCTCCGCGCGCGAATTGGGGTTGCTGGAGGTGCTTCTCAAGCGCAGCGGGCGACTGGTCTCGAAAGACCAACTGGTCGACCATCTGTGCGAATGGGGTGAAGAAGTCAGCAACAATGCCATCGAAGTCTATGTGCATCGCCTGCGAAAAAAAATCGAGAGCGGCGGAATCCGGATCGCAACGGTGCGAGGGCTGGGTTACTGCCTTGAGAAATTCGCCTCTGCACAACACCCTGAAACCGGCACTGGCTAACTTTAACCGTGGACTCTCCGCGCAGCCAGCCAGGAAAAGCCGTTCCTGTCGACACCTCACGAGACACCAATAGCCAGCACTCGCTGTTTGGCGAAATACTGGACTGGATGCTGATGCCTTTGCTGCTGATCTGGCCAATCAGCATTGGCGTGACCTACCTGATTGCCAAATCGATTGCCAACGAACCTTTCGATCGCGCGCTGGAAGATCGCGTGACCGTAATTGCGCAGCAAGTCAAAGAGGTGGGTGGCGAAATCAGCGCCGAACTGCCCTATCCCGCGCGCGACATTCTGCGCGCTGATGACGTCGATAATATCTATTTTCAAATTCGGGGCGCACAACGCCAGATGGTTTCGGGTGACACTGATATTCCCTTACCCGATGAAGAAGACCAACCTGTTCCCTGGTCGGTGATGCTGCGCGACGCACAGATGCGCAACACGGAGGTGCGCGTCGCATATCTGTACTTGAATCTTCAACCAGTGCCTGCGGCGCGCCCAAGTGCCGAAGGTCCGCGTTACGCTTTGGTACAAGTAGCAGAGACGCTGGAAAAAAGACGTCAGCTAGCTAACCAAATCATCAAGGGCGTTATCCTGCCTGAATTCATTATCCTGCCGGTTGCACTCACCCTGTTGTGGTTCGCGCTGGTGCGCGGTCTTTCACCACTGGCCTCCTTACAGGACCACATACGCTCTCGACGATCGGATGACTTGTCGCCGATTGATTCACGGGCAGTTCCCGAAGAGATTTCGCCGCTGGTGAGTTCGCTCAATGACATGCTTGCTCGTCTGTCCCAAAGCATTCATTCACAAAAGCGGTTCATAGCCGATGCAGCGCATCAGATGAAAACACCGCTGGCCGGCATGCGCATGCAATCAGAGCTGGCGATGCGGCAGTCGAACCGGGAAGAAATTCAGCGATCACTGGAGCAGCTGTCAAAGAGCTCAGAATCGGCAACCCGTCTGGTCAACCAGTTACTTGCTCTGGCGCGCGCAGAAAATGACTCCTCGCAAACGACATCGCTGCAACGCATAGACTTGCGATCACTTGTCAGAGAGGCTGTTCATGACTGGTTTCAGTCAGCGCTAGTGCGGCAGATCGATCTTGGCTTCGAAGAGGATGAAACCGAGCTCTTCGTGCAAGGCAATGCCACTATGCTGCGCGAAATGCTCAATAATCTGATCGACAATGCATTGCGATACACCCAACTCAGCGGACGTGTCACTGTTCGTGTGCGCGCTGATACAGCCCGAACTCAAGTCCTGCTGGAGGTGGAAGACAATGGTCCTGGCATTGCGGTGGAAGAGCGCGGACATGTATTCGAACGTTTTTACCGTATTCTCGGCAGCGAAGTGGAAGGCAGCGGACTGGGACTGGCGATCGTGCGCGAAATCGCGCAGCGTCATGCAGCTAAAATTGATCTGCTCAACAATCCGTATTCGAATGACCCTCGCTTCCCTGGCCTGCTGATTCGTATCACTCTGCCCATGGCTTCATCTCACCGGTTGAAGGAAAGCGCTCATTCATGACGGATTCATCCGGCCACCCTCGATTGCACGCGGTTAGGTTTTGGCAGCGTGTCAAAGCACTCACATTTTTTTTATTGATGATCTGGCTGCTCGTGAGTTTCGGTTTTGCGTTTTACGCACGTGAGCTTGCGGGTCTCTCGGTATTTGGCTGGCCCCTGCCTTTTTACATGGCGGCACAGGGAACGACACTGGTTTATCTCGCGCTGATTGGCGTGTATGTGCTGGTTATGAAAAAACTTGATGCGCTGGCTACCTCAGAGGCAGCAAATGAAAACTGACAGCTTCACACGGCTGCTGGTTCGCTATTTCACTTTGTACACCGCAGGCTTCGGATTTTTGCTGATATCGCTGGCGATTCTTGAACATGAAGGCTTTCCGCGCTTCTGGCTCGGTTATCTCTTTTTATTTGCAACTATTGTGGTCTATGCGTTTATCGGTGTCTTCAACAGAACCTCGGATGTCACCGAATACTACGTCGCTGGTCGACGTATACCCGCGCTATTCAACGGTATGGCCACGGCCGCCGACTGGATTTCTGCAGCAAGCTTCATGGGTCTGGCCGGTGGCTTGTACTTGCAGGGCTTCGACGGCCTTGCTTACATCATGGGCTGGACGGGCGGCTACTGCCTGGTGGCGATGCTGATCGCGCCTTACCTGCGCAAATTTGGTCAGTACACTATCCCCGACTTTCTTTCTGCGCGTTATTCGGGCGCGAATGGCAGCCAGGCCGTCCGTCTGGTTGCAGTGCTCGCTACCGTGATCATTTCATTTACCTACGTGGTTGCGCAGATCTATGGCGTTGGACTTATTACCTCGCGTTTCACTGGCATTGATTTTTCTGTTGGCATTTTCCTCGGACTGGCTAGCATTCTTGTCTGCTCTTTTCTTGGTGGCATGCGCGCGATTACCTGGACTCAGATCGCGCAGTACATCATCATCCTGATCGCTTTCATGATTCCCGTGTCTTGGCTGGCGATGAAGCAAACCGGCATACCTGTCCCACAGGTCGCCTACAGTTCAGCCGTAGAAAAACTCACCACGCAGGAAAAACGACTGGCTGCCAGCAAAAGCGAACAACAAGTACGCGATCTGTACCGAGAGCATGCACAGCAATACGACGCCCGCCTGGCTGCCCTGCCACTTTCATGGGATGAAGGTCTGCGGGATGCGCGTCGCCGTCTGCAAGCCCTGCAGACCAGTAATGCTTCGCTCATCGAGATCAAGTCAGCAAATCGCGCGCTTGCCGATTATCCAAAAAGTCCGGAAGAAGCACGGCGTGTATGGCTGCTTGCGCGCGATGCTGATCTCGCGCGATCACAAGCGCTGCTGTCGCATACACAACCTTTCCCTGCAGCCGACAAGGGTACCTCGGATATACAGCGCAATAATTTTCTGGCGCTCGTGTTTTGCCTGATGCTGGGCACCGCCGCACTACCCCATATACTGGTACGCTCTTACACGACACCGTCCGTTCCCCAGGCGCGCGCGTCAGTCTTCTGGGCGCTGCTTTTCATTTTGCTGCTCTACACCGCGTTTCCCGCACTGGCCGTGCTGGTGAAATATGAAATTTATACCTCGCTGGTTGGCTCGCCTTTCGCCGATCTTCCCGGTTGGGTCAGCTACTGGGCCGGCATTGATAAAATCAAGCCGCTGATCAGCATCACCGACATCAATCAGGATGGTTTGGTTCAGTTGGCCGAAATCGTGATCAATGGCGATATGGTGATGTTGGCCACGCCGGAAATTGCCGGTATGCCGTATGTAGTTTCAGCGCTGATTGCGGCCGGTGCTTTGGCCGCTGCGCTTTCTACCGCGGATGGGCTACTGCTGACCATCTCGAGTGCGCTATCGCATGACACCTATTTCAATATGGTGAATCCGACCGCATCCAGCCATAAGCAGGTGACGACCTCCAAGCTCATCTTGTTGGTGGTCGCCCTGCTCGCCGCTTATACCGCCTCTTTCCGCTCGGGCGATATCCTGTCTATGGTCAGCATTGCCTTTTCGATAGCGGCATCCACCTTGTTCCCCGCACTGATTTTGGGCGTTTTCTGGAAGCGGGCTAACCAGGAAGGCGCAATTGCGGGCATGCTGACCGGATTTTTCGTCTGCCTCATCTATTTGGTGCAAACCAATCCCGCGCTGGGCGGCAGTAGCGCGCAGCAATGGTTCCATATCGCACCCGCCTCTGCCGGGGTTTTCGGTTTGCCTGCGGGGCTTACAGTGATGGTCGTCGTCTCCTTGCTCACGCCGCCCCCGAAACCCGAGGTACTCGCGCTCGTTGACCAACTGCGCAGCCCCTGAAAATTCCTCGCTGGCATGCTTCTTGATCCATCCTTGTCTCAGATTCACGTATGCGGTGAGGTAACAAGGCGATGTCTGGTTTTTTTAATGAGATGTGCGGCAGCGATGGCATGCAGGTTGGGCCACATTACCGTGAGTTCGAGCACTGGCTGAGCAAGCAAGCGCCCGATATCGTCGAGCGCAAGCGCATTGAGGCAGATCTGAATTTCCGTCGATTGGGTATCACTTTCGCAGTGTACGGCAGTGATGCCGGTACCGAGCGCCTGATCCCGTTCGACATCATCCCTCGCATCATCCCTGCTGCCGAATGGTCGCAGCTACATCTCGGCCTCAAACAGCGCGTCAAGGCACTCAATCTCTTTATCCATGACATTTACCACGAACAAAACATCGTCAAGGCGGGCGTAATCCCGGCAGAGCAAGTGTTCCGCAATGCGCAGTACCGCCCCGAGATGCAAGGCATCACGGTACCTTCAGACATCTACGCACAGATTGCCAGCGTAGATATCGTGCGCGCGGGTGAAGGCGAGTTTTATGTACTCGAGGATAATCTG
>SYFN01000237.1 GCA_005800405.1 Burkholderiales bacterium | reverse complement strand
GATCGCGCGCGCAATGGCCACGCGCTGCTGCGCGCCATCGGAGAGTTGGGCCGGGAAGTGAAACAGGCGGTCATTCAATCCCACACGACGCAAGGCTTCGCTCGCCTCCATGGGTGCCGTGCTGATCTCCGCAACCAGCTCGACGTTTTCCAGCGCAGAGAGGCTGGGAATGAGGTTGTAGAACTGGAACACAAAGCCCACATGTTCGCGGCGAAATCGAGTCAGCTCTTCATCGGTGGCTTCTGTCAATTCCCAGTCCAGGTAACGTACGCAACCGCGCGTCGGTTTGTCCAAGCCGCCGAGAATATTGAGCAGGCTGGATTTGCCGCTGCCTGAAGCACCCAGTAAAACAAGAAATTCACCCTCATACAAATCAAGATTAATTGAGTGCAGCGCGTCGACACGGACTTCGCCCATCGGGTAAATCCTGTCCACGCCGCGTTGAGAGAAAATGGCGCGCGGAGATCGGGTCGGTTGCATGCACTCCCCAGCCGGCAAGTGGCAGGGGAGCGTGGAATCGAACCACGTCAGCCGGTTTGGACACCGGACGGTCCCCGCTGGACACTCCCCTTGTGCGTTGATGATGCCGATGTGCTGGTGGCGCCCGTTGAGCCATCACAGTCGTCCAGAGTTTCTGCTTGGCGGCGCTCAATTCTTCTTGCATCGACGCGCGAAATAATCGTAGCGGGTACTTGTCTTGTTAGACTATTGTCAGCGTCAGCGTTGCGGGCGATGCGGAGGATGTGCGCCGTATTGTCCGTGTTGATACTTATTTCTATTGACTGAAAGAGTCAGGCTCGACCTTGATCAAGCAGGGCTCCTTTATCGCCAGGGCTATCCATGTCGAATCACCTTCCGTTATCTGTCACATCCCTGAATTCACGGTCGTCAGCAGCGATCGAGTCGCAGGTACTGCCGCTTGGGAATGACATCGTCAGTCAGATTTATAAGCAGTCGGTACCTGACTTTGCAGCGATGGCATTGGACCGACTGCATGGCAGCCTGTATGCATCACCGAGATATCTGCAGTTGAGTGATCCTGAGCAGATACCACCGAATACTTGGGTTGGGTATCGCAGTGGCGAGGTTGTTGGTGTACTGCTATTTCGTATCGCGGTAAAGCGTGCAATCGTGCTATGCGAAGTCATCACGCTTGATGCATTGCAGATCAATGCATTTGCAGCCAGTGTCTTTGCTAACTTCTCCGGTCTTCGTCACATTGCCTTCAATGCCGTCAGCCTGTCGCTGCCACCGACTTCCTTGCCTGCACAGTTTTATCCTTTTTCAGAGAACTATGTATTGACACTGCCCGCGTCGACTGAGGCCTACCTGGCTATGCTGGGAAAATCAACCCGTCAAAGTTTGCGCGGGTATCGCAATCGTTTGCTACGAGATTTTCCTTGCTTTAGCTGGAATACCTATACCTGCGATGAGTTAAGTGTAGAGCAGCAGCGTGAATTGGTGTTGATACTGCAAGGCTTCAAGCGCGAGAGCATGACTGCGCGTGGAAAAACGGTGGCCATTGATGCAACGGAAACGCTGCATTTTCTAACGATAGCGGCCGAGAGTGGCTTGTTCGGTGTCGCAAAGGTCAACGGGCGCATTTGCGCGGGTGCGTTTTTCTGTCGTATTGGAGACAGCTATGTGATGCTCTTGTCGGCAAGCGATCCTGCGATGAGTGTTTACCGTCTGGGATTGCTGACATGTTTATGGTCCATCAGCGACTGTATTCGTCAGGGAGGGCAACAGTGTCACCTGCTGTGGGGTCGTTACCAGTACAAGCATCAGTTACTTGCTGTACCAAAGCGCCTTTATCGTTTGATCGTCTACCCTTCGATCATGCAGATGGTGATGCAACCGCTCACGGTGCTGTGGATCTTCGTTTGCGGACGCTCTATGCGCAGCATCCAATGGCTGCAAAACTATTTAAAAGAAGACAAAAATTCAGGATGGCAATTTTTTTATCAAAAATATTGATCTTTTAAAAAAAGAATCGGAATGGTAAGAGGGAAATTTACATGGGGCAAAAAAGATGTCCAGATGATGTTGTAGATCTCCGTCTGGACAATGGCGTTAATGAAAATAAGAATCTTGATGTAGCTGGCAATGCAGCGGGTAATGTCATCGGGACGTCTCATACGAAAATGACAGGCACGGCGATCTCATCTCGCTGTCCAACGCAGACGCCCTGACGAGCTTGTGCGTGCGCATACCTCGATGATGTAATAAATTCGAATTCGCTGAATGGATATACCTGCACGAAACCTTGCCGCAAGTCTGCAGCGATTACCCAAACCTGAAGTGGATGGGCCTGCCCCGGCTATTGAAGAAAAACCCTCGGGACCCACGGCCCCAGATCGTTTGTTCCATGCGGTCATGGCGCGCTTCACGGGCGGCATTTCGCCGGGTAGTCTCGCATTGGCCTTTGCAGATTGGGCTGTACATTTATCTCACTCGCCCGGTAAACAGCAGGTGCCCCAGGAAAAAGCGGTGCGCAAGGCAATGCGCTTTGGGCTCTACGTCATGCGACAGCTATCCGGTCATCAATGCGGTCCATATATCCATCCGCTTGTGCAGGATGAACGCTTCCTCGCACCGCAATGGCAGCAATGGCCGTTTTGCTTCATTTATCAGAGCTTTCTGCAGCAGCAGTGGTGGCATAACGCGACGACCGGCATAGGCGGTATGTCCTAGCACCATGAGGAGGTAGTTTCCTTTGTTGCTCGGCAGTGGCTGGACATGGTCTCGCCGGTGAATTTCGTTCTGACGAATCCCGAGGTGCTTGAAACGACACTCGGCGAAGGTGCTAGAAATTTGCTGCGCGGTTGCGAATATCTGATCGAGGACTGGGAGCGTGCTATTGGTGGTCACCCACCAGTGGGTACAGAAAGATTCCGTCCGGGCAAAGAGCTCGCGATTACACTAGGCCGCGTGGTTTACAGAAATCGTCTGATGGAGCTAACACAGTATGCGCCACAGACACCGCAGGTTTTTGAAAAGCCTTTGCTGATTGTGCCGACCTGGATCATGAAGTATTACATTCTTGATTTATCGCCGCATAACTCATTGGTCAATTATTTGGTTGGCCGGGGGCATACGGTTTACATGATTTCCTGGTGCAATCCGGATGCGGAGGATCGTGATCTTGGCATGGATTCCTACGTGGACATGGGTCTGCTTGAGGCGCTAGAGAAAGTGCGACGACGCAGCTTGGGCCAGCAGGTGCAGACGGTGGGTTATTGCCTTGGCGGTACGCTGCTGGCAATCACGGCGGTATGGCTGGCACAACAGCATCACAAAGATATCGCATCGATCACCTTGCTTGCAGCGCAAACCGACTTTACCGAGGCAGGGGAGTTGCGACTGTTTATTGATGAAAGTCAGCTGGATTATCTGGATGACCTGATGTGGAATCAGGGTTATCTGGATAACCGTCAAATGGCAGGCGCTTTTCAGTTGCTGCGTTCGCATAATCTGATCTGGTCGCGCATGGTCAGCCACTATTTGCTTGGAAGGCGCGAGACGTTGAATGACCTGATGGCTTGGAATGCTGATGCAACGCGTATGCCTTATCGGATACACAGTGAATTTTTGCGGCGCTTATTTTTGAACAATGATTTGTTTGCCGGGCGTTACAGCATTGATGGTCGTCCCCTTGCGTTATCGGATATTCGTGTTCCGGCTTTTGTGGTGGCGACTGAGACGGATCATGTGGCGCCCTGGCGCTTGGTGTACAAACTGAATTTATCTTATAGCGCCGATCTGACTTTTCTTCTGACCTCCGGTGGTCACAATGCTGGTATTACGAGTGAACCCGGACATCCACGGCGCTTCTATCGCATGACCTTGTTCCCGCAAAATGAAAACTATATCGATCCGGAGCGTTGGTATCAGCAGACCAAATCCGAGCCGGGCTCCTGGTGGCCGCGATGGGCCGAATGGCTTGAGCATGAGCAAAATATGATCCCCTCAAAGCCCATACCGCCGAACGAGATACCTGGCTTGCCGGACGCACCGGGATCTTATGTGCTGCAAAGCTGATCTTGAGAAGGTACTAGAAGCCAAGATCCTGATGTCATGCTGTTTATTAAAAGTCTGTTGATGGGTTAGCGGCGCGCGCTATGGTTGTAGTCGAGCTATGGGCGCTCAACATGCCCGTGTGCCGGGCGCTGATCTTTGCTACATTCTCAGGCGTTCATTATTTCATTGACTCTCTTGGCGTGTAATAGAGATCGCTCGGGCATAGCATTCCCGGGTCTGGTGTGAGTTACTATGTGGGTTGATTGAAATTTCTCTTATCCCATGGCACAAACAGAGATACGACCCGGACAATCCGTCGAGCTGCTCAAGGAATTGCATATCCTCACGCGCGACGGCAAAATGAATCAGGACAGTCGCCGCAAGCTCAAGCAGGTGAATCACCTGTGCCAATTCATCGAGCCACTGCTGACGCAGTCGCGCGCTGGCGGGCATGCGTTATCGCTGGTCGATCACGGTGCTGGTAAATCCTATCTGGGCTTTATTCTCTATGATCTTTTTTTGAAAAGTATGGCTGATGAATCGCATGTGTACAGCATCGAAACCCGCTCCGAGCTGGTAGAGCGTTCGCGTGCATTGGCGAACCACCTGGGTTTTGATCGCATGTCTTTTCTGCACTTGTCCATTGCAGAATCTATCTCTTCACCCTTGTTGCCCGAGACCGTCGATATCGTCACGGCATTGCACGCCTGCGACACCGCAACTGATGATGCGATTTCTTTTGCACTGAAAAAAAAATCTCGTTTTATCGTGCTCGTACCTTGCTGTCAGGCTGAGGTGGCGGCGACTTTGTGCCACCTGAAAGGTCAGTCATTGACGCGGGATGTGCTTGCCGAAATTTGGCGTCATCCTATTCATACCCGTGAGTTTGGCAGTCATCTGACCAATGTGCTGCGCTGCCTGCAGCTGGAGGCGCATGGCTACGTGTTGAATGTGACTGAGCTCGTTGGCTGGGAGCATTCGATGAAAAATGAACTGATAGTCGCCAGTTACAAGGACCTGCCGCGCGAGCGCGCGGTACGCAGGCTCATTTGCATCTTGCAGGAGTTGGGTATCGAAGAGATGCGGCAGCGCTTCTGGTTGCCGCCGACCGACTCTGCGATTGTTCAGTGCTGACTTTCAACCTGTCGGTTACGGTGGAGCGTGGTTGATGGCAATGAGTGAGTACCCAGAAGGATTTCATGGAGTAGCAGGCTGAAGCTCACGGTCAGCAACAGCATCGCGAAAACAAACAGGAAAGCGACCAGCGAAGCCAGTTTCAAATGCAGTGCATCGTCAATGAAGAGGGTCACAACGACAGAAAAGACGATGATCATGCAGATTGTGGAGATACCGAGGGCGCGATGAATCGCGGTTGCCCGACGGTGCAGCACACTTAATTCATGGGCCACCACGGAGCGAAGGCCGGTGCCGACCCGCAGGCGCTGCTCCAGTATCTCCCGGCGATCACTGATACGTTCAAGCCGATTGTTGAGTAATTGTAGTTGCATCATCACGCCCAGCAACAGAAAGGCTGGGGTGACGGCGAGGCTGATGATGTTGGTGATGTCTCCGAACAGCGGCAACATGGAATTATCCGGTGGTGGTGGCCGGTTTCTCTGGCCCACAAACAGCAAGCCTGATTGTAGCCCGAGTCTGAAAATTCTGGCTGGATCAGATGGTGGAATGAGTATCTCTCGACGCTGAGCCCAGCAGGTTTGCCTGTGCTGCGCCCTCACTGTTGGCGAACAAATAATTCATTTTGTTTTTTTTCGGAAATAGAATAAGTTGTTGAGTTGGCGGCAAATCGGCGAATTCCGGATTTTGGCTAAAGCTGGCAGCGCTCGGCAAGGTCCTGCTGAGGAAAATCAAAGGTTTACCCTAAGGGTTTGGCGCGACTCTGCTGACTGGCCCTGCCCCGGCGGCCCTGCCACAGTGGCCACGGATCGACATAATTATCAAAAAGAAATCGTTTTACAGGGAGAGTATCGGCATGGATTTCAACCTCTCGGCAGCGAATGTCGAGTTGCAACAGCGCACCCGCCTTTTTATTCAGGAGCAGATCATTCCCATGGAACGGGATCCGCGCTGTACGGCGCATGGCCCGACGGATGAGCTGCGCCTGGAACTGGTGGGGAAAGCCCGAAAAGCAGGTTTATTGTCACCACACGTGTCGGCAGAATTTGGTGGTTTGGGTCTTGATCACGTCGGCAAGGCGATCGTCTTCGAGGAAGCGGGCTATTCGCCGCTGGGCCCGGTGGCGATGAATATCTTTGCGCCGGACGAAGGCAATATGCACATGATGGAAGTGATTTGCACGCCGGCGCAGAAAGAGCGCTGGCTGCGCCCACTGGCGGAAGGGCGCATTCGCTCTTGCTTTTGCATGACCGAACCGGCACCGGGCGCAGGCGCAGATCCCTCAATGCTGCAGACGACAGCAGTGCGCGATGGCGACCATTATGTGATCAACGGTCTGAAGTGGCTGATCACGGGCGCGACCGGTGCCTCGTTTGCGATCATCATGGCAAAGCTTGAAGATGGCAGCGCCACCATGTTCCTCTCGGGCATGGATGTGCCGGGCATCACGGTGGAGCGCCAGATGGATGCGCTCGATACTTGTTTTGTGGGTGGTCATGGCGTGGTGCGTTTCGAGAACCTGCGTGTGCCGGTCGAGAATGTGTTGGGCGCAGCCGGCGAGGGATTCAAGTACGCGCAGGTACGCCTGTCACCCGCACGGCTCACACATTGCATGCGCTGGCTGGGTGCCGCCCGGCGCTCGCATGAGGTGGCACTGCGCTACGCAGCAACGCGCCAGGCTTTTGGTAAATCGCTGGGTCAGCATGAAGGTGTGGGTTTCATGCTTGCCGATAACGAGATGGACATGCATTGCACTCGGCTGGCTATCTGGCATTGCGCCTGGGTGCTGGATCAGGGACATCTGGGGACACGTGAGTCCAGTGCAGCGAAAGTGATTTCGTCCGAAGCGATCTGGCGCGTAATTGATCGCAGCGCGCAGATTCTGGGCGGCAGTGGCATGACGCATGAAACGATCGTGGCACGAATTTTTGCCGATGCCCGATCCTTCCGCGTCTACGATGGTCCGAACGAGACGCATCGCTGGAGTCTGGCCAAGCATGCGCTCAAAAATCTGCGTCCCTGAAAGAGGCTGATCATGGCAGACATCACTCTGGAAACCCGACATCTCACTCGAGAATTCAAAGGTTTCGTCGCGGTCAATGAAGTCAACCTTCAGGTGCAGCGGGGTCATATCCACGCACTGATCGGTCCCAATGGTGCTGGCAAAACCACCTGCTTCAATTTACTGACCAAATTCCTTGTGCCTAGCTCGGGGCAGATTTTGTTCAATGGGCGTGACATCACCATGCTTGAGCCGGCGCAGATTGCGCGTGTGGGCATTATTCGTTCATTCCAGATTTCTGCGGTATTCCCTCACCTAACGGTACTTGAAAATGTACGTATCGGATTACAGCGTAATCTTGGGACATCGTTTCATTTCTGGAAGAGTGAAGCGACGCTTGAGCAGCTCAATGCTCGGGCGATGGCCTTGCTCGAGGAAGTGGGGCTGGCGGAATTCGCCCCGAGCCTGACGGTGGATCTTCCTTATGGACGCAAGCGCGCCCTCGAGATCGCGACCACCCTGGCCATGGAGCCCGAGTTGATGCTGCTTGATGAGCCTACGCAGGGTATGGGTCATGAGGATGTGAATCGGGTGACAGATCTGATCAAAAAAGTATCCAAGGGTCGAACGGTGCTGATGGTGGAACACAACATGAGTGTGGTAGCGGGTATTTGCGATCGCATCTCGGTGCTGCAGCGTGGCGCCATTTTGGCTGAGGGCGACTACCAGACCGTATCGCAGAACCCGCAAGTACTCGAAGCCTACATGGGCAGTGCGAGCGCACTGGAAGGAGCGCACTGATGACGCTGGCACTGGAGATCAGCAAGCTGCAAGCGTGGTACGGCGAATCACACATTCTGCACGATGTGAATCTGTCAGTCGCCGAGGGAGAAGTCGTGACGCTGCTGGGTCGCAATGGCGCAGGTCGCACCACGACACTGCGCGCCATCATGGGGCTGACCGGACGCCGTGAAGGTTCGATCAAGATCCATGGTCAGGAAACGATCCCTTTCCCAACCCATCGCATCGCGCATCTGGGCGTGGGCTATTGCCCCGAGGAGCGCGCGATTTTTTCCTCCCTCTCTGCCGAGGAAAATCTGATGTTGCCTCCCACGCTGAAAGCAGGCGGCATGTCTGTTGATGAGATTTATCAGATGTTTCCCAACCTGGCCGAGCGCCGTCGCGGTCAGGGCACCCGGCTTTCCGGTGGCGAGCAGCAGATG
>SYFN01000236.1 GCA_005800405.1 Burkholderiales bacterium | reverse complement strand
TGCCTTAACCAACTTGGCGATTCCCCTACACAACCCAGAGTCCGGCGACCACGCGCCAGGACGAATTCCTGTTTACGATTGCAGCAGAGTGACCATCGGGTGTGTCGCCAGCGACTGTGCTTTCCAACCACGCCAGCCGGCGGGCACGCTCTGGAGCACGGCATCGGCCTCGGACTCCGAAGCGAAGGCAGCGAAAACACAGGCGCCGGAGCCAGTCATGCGGGCCTCACCAAAAGCGGACAGCCATTTGATGGCGTCTGCGACAGGAGGGAAAGCCCGGGCGGCTACTGCTTGCAAATCGTTCCTTCCGAAGCCCAATGGGCTCGCAGATAAGTCCACTATTTTGACCGCTTTGGTGTTGCGTGTCAATTCGGGTTCCCTGAAGATCAAGGGCGTAGGCACCGAGATACCGGGGTGTATCACCACGAACCAGGCGCTTGGCGTGGGCACGCCCGTGAGCTGTTCACCTATGCCCTCGACGAAGGCGTTTTCGCCCAGCAGGAAGAAAGGCACATCGGCACCGAGCTGCAAACCCAGGTCCATCAGTTCGCTGCGTTTCATACCGGCTTGCCAGAGTTGATTGAGCGCTATCAAGGTCGTGGCCGCATCCGATGAACCACCACCCAGACCACCACCCATGGGAATGTGTTTTTCGATGGCGATATTCACGCCAGTCGGCCTGAGTCCGCGATGGGCCATGGCGTTGGCCAGCAGTTGCGCTGCACGTACAGTCAGATCATCCCCAGCGGGTACGTCGGGCAAATCCGTGACACGCGTTATCGTTTCATCATCGCGCAGATCAAAATGCAGCACATCAGCCAGATCAATTAGCTGAAACACAGATTGCAGCAAGTGATAGCCATCATCACGTCGCCCGACTACATGCAGGAACAGATTGAGTTTGGCGGGCGCGCGACAGCCGTGCAAGTGCGTCATATTGCTATCGATCGCTCCAGTCATCGATCACAAGCCGCAGAACGATATTCCCGGCTTCGACTGTCGTGCGTTCCATATCGAACCGCTTCGGATACTGAATCCTCGCATTATGCTGCCAGCTTACATAGCGCACACGCCAGCCATCACTTTGAAAGCTATGCGTGCTCTCTGGCGAGGCCATGTCCAGTTTGCCATTCGCGTTTTGCACGAAGCCTTGCAGCCAATAGCGCAGCCCATCCACCGGCATCGGCCAGCCAAGCACTTCTTGCGTCAGTGCAGTGACATTGGGTGCTTGTCTCTTTTCCCCGTCCGATTGAGCCATCACCGCCAAACCCGGCGTGATCTCAATGGCGGCAAGTGTCTGTCCCAGTGGTGAGTACAGCGTGATGTTGGTCCGCTCCCCTTGCTGTTGCCAGCGGAATTTGCCCTGGAGGTATTGTGGCTGGCCGCCTTGCTGGTAACCAACCGACAGGCGACCTCCCACAGAAATAGTGCTTTGGTAGTTGCGTTCGCCGAGTGGGCCCTCTGGCAATGTCGTACAAGCGGCGAGCGCCATGCATGCCAGAACAAAGAGTCGCCGCATGGGGTGAATGATTACAGCTTCACCTGGAATTTTTCCAGCGTGCCTTTCAATGACTCATTCTTTGGATCCTTACCGTTCGCAAAGCGCCAGAGTTTTTTCGCATCATCTTCGCGGCCAAGTAACCACAAGACTTCACCGAGATGGACCGCTATTTCCGGATCAGGTCGCAGTCCATGCGCGCGGCGCAGAATTTCCTCTGCCTTTTCCAGCCGGCCCATGCGGAATTCAACCCACCCCATGCTATCCATGATGAAGGCATCATCCGGCGCGAGTGCCAGTGCGACTTTGATCAAGTCGTAGGCTTCGGGCAAACGGATATTGCGTTCCGCGAAAGAATAGCCCAGCGCGTTGTAAGCTTGCGGGTTGTCGGGCGCGATCTGGATGATTTTGCGCAGCGCTTTTTCCATGGCATCGAACTCGCGATTTTTCTCGACCAGCATCGCG
This sequence comes from Burkholderiales bacterium, assembly GCA_005800405.1. GTDB lineage: Bacteria > Pseudomonadota > Gammaproteobacteria > Burkholderiales > Burkholderiaceae_D > Pernthalerella. The sequence goes on along the minus strand of SYFN01000236.1, from coordinate 10,518 downwards.
TACTCGTATAAGAGATCAATATTGCCCGGAAGGCTATCGAGCGCATCTTCTATCACTTTGAGGGCTTCGGTCAGACGGCCGGCATCACGCAGAATCTGGGCATCAACGATCGTCAGTCTTACTCGGTCATCATCACTATTGGCATCAGCTTCGGCCAGAAGTTGACGACCAAGGTCGAATTTGCCACTTTTTGACTGCAGCTGTGCACGCTTGAGTATTGCGCTCACCGAGCCCTGATGCGTCAATGTATCTGCCATCTCCAGCCATCTCAGCGCACCTGCCAGATCACTGCGATCCTCAGCCATCTGAGCAAGCAACATCAAGGCTTGCGTCGCATCGCGTTCCCGATCAGGCTGACCGCCAAGCGTGTCGATGTAGGCAGACAGATATTTCTCTGCATCAGCGAGCTCATTCGCTTGTACCGACAGAAGACCCAGCGCTAACAGTGCTGTCTGATCGTCGCTTTTCTGCGCAATAAGAATTTTGAATTCTTTTTTTGCTTCGGTAAGTTTCGATTGATCGTACAGCATTCGGGCGAGGGCAAGACGGACTTCTCGTGCTTTGGGATTTTTTTGCAGGAATTCATTCAGTACGCGAGCTGACTCGGACCTGTCCTCAATCTGAGCCAACATTAATGCGGCGATTTCCAATGTCGGAAATTTCATCAGGGCTTCGCGCGCCGCGCGCAAGGCACCGGCGCGATCGCCCGACACCATCGAAAATTGCGCAATCGCCAGATGCGCATCGACAGAGTTTCGATAAGGCTCCAGCAATTCGCGCAGTAAAGCGGTCGCTTTCGATTTGTCGGACATGCGCGAGAGATTGCGTTGCATTGTCGCGATCACTGCCGGAAGCTGGGCGGGTGTGCTGGCAGCCAGTTGCTGTGCCAGTGCCTGTTTGGCTTCATCCAAGCGGTTGTTGTTGAGTTGCAGACCCAATAAAACCTGAAAGGCCTCATCCGAACGCGGGGCCAATTCACGCCAAAGTTTCGCTCCTTTGAGCGCATCAGCGGCGCTCGACGCTGCAATCGCCATCTCGGTTGCGCGACGTGCCAGCCGCGGATCGCCGGTCGCGCGTGCCAGTGACATCATCGCCAAGTGCGCGCCGGCTGCCTGACCCCGCTGGAACGCCAGCTCGGCCGACAGATATTTGAGCATCAAATCCTCGGACAACGGGATCAGCGGCAAGCCATCGGCATTGGTGGGAGTGTCTGACGCCGCATGCGCGACGCTGCCCGAGGCAAGTAATGCCAAGAGCGTTAAAATGGCTGCAAAATTTTTCAAGGCACTGTCCTTTGGATTGCCCGTAGGGGCTCGGTGTGGGACGTTGATTTTACGACGAAAGTAAAAACTGCCGCGTGCGCCCAAAACTGTGTTTTTGACAATCGCTCGCAAGACTTGCCAAATTGGCCAGTCGTATACAAAAAGGCAATGAGCACCAAGGAAGCGCTGATTAAATAAAACCGGAAAGTTGTTCAGCGAAGTGAATCGCGACAGGTCCATGATTGAGCTGATCCCCGCGTCGCGCAGTGACGCTGGCTCGCCATAAAATGTGGGTTTATTCAGCGCCTCCCTAATGCCAGAATTACCTGAAGTCGAAGTCACCCGCCGCGGTATCGCGCCTTTCGTCGAGGGCCGCCACATCACCGGCGTGGTCCAGCGTCGCAGTGGTTTGCGCTGGCCTTTTCCATCGGGCCTTGACAAGCTGCTCACAGGCCAACGTGTCGTATCGACGGGCCGACGCGGCAAATATCTGTTGATCCACTTCTCGCACGGCACGCTGATCATTCATCTGGGCATGTCTGGTCATTTGCGCGTGCTACCGGCAGATCATCCGCCTCAAAAACACGATCATTTCGATTTGCTGATTGACGAACAAGTGATGCGTTTGACTGATCCGCGCCGCTTCGGTGCAGTACTCTGGCATTCGCAAGCGGAGGGCGATATCGAGTCGCACATCTTGCTGCGCAATTTGGGCGTTGAGCCGCTCAACTCAGACAATTTGGCCTTGCTGCTTCATCGCCAGACACGCAATCGCGGTGCGGCGATCAAACAAGTGCTGCTGGCCGGCGATATCGTGGTCGGGGTGGGAAATATCTATGCATGCGAAAGTCTTTTTGAGGCCAGCATCCATCCGAACACAGCAGCAAGGCGTATCTCATTTTCGCGCTATGAAAAGCTGGCGGTCGCTATTCGCCGTGTGCTTGCTGCCGCGATTGAGCAAGGCGGCAGCTCGCTGCGCGACTTTATTGGTGCTGATGGTCAGTCTGGTTATTTTCAACAGTACTATTTTGTCTACGATCGCGAGGGTGAATCTTGTCGTTACTGTGATACGCCGGTACGCCGAATTGTGCAGGGTCAGCGGTCCACATTTTATTGCGGACGCTGTCAGCGCTAGAGCATACGGCCGTCATGAAACGTATCGTCAAAAAATCTCCCCCGCAAGACACCAGTTTTGCCGAAGCGCTGATCAGTTGGCAAAAGCAGCATGGCCGTCATAAGTTGCCTTGGCAACGTACGCGCGATGCGTATCGCATCTGGCTCTCTGAAATCATGCTGCAGCAGACGCAGGTCGCTACGGTAATTCCGTATTACGCACGTTTTCTCGAGCGTTTTCCCGATGTCGCCGCACTGGCCGCTGCGCCGACAGAGGAGGTCATGGCGCACTGGAGTGGTCTGGGTTACTACACCCGAGCGCGCAATCTGCATCGCTGTGCACAGCAGATTATCGCGCAGCATGCTGGCATTTTTTCGCAGGATCCTGAGGCACTCGCCTCACTTCCTGGCATTGGCAAATCAACTGCCGCAGCTATTGCTGCCTTTGCCTACGGTGCTCGAGCGGCCATCCTGGATGGCAATGTCAAGCGGGTGTTTTGTCGGGTATTTGGCATCGAAGGATTTCCCGGTCAAGTCGCAGTGGAGCGCGACTTGTGGCAGCGCGCCGAAGCACTGCTGCCAGCGCAAGAAATCGAAGCCTATACCCAAGGACTGATGGATCTTGGCGCAACTCTGTGTACGCGCACGCGACCCGCCTGCGAGCGTTGTCCGATGCAATCACGCTGCATCGCCCATGCTGCCGGACGCGCGGCGGAGCTACCGGCCCGCAAACCCAAAAAGGCGATACCAGAAAAATCCACAGTGATGTTGGTTGTTGTACATGCGGGCGAGATACTGATGGAGCAGCGTCTACCCCAAGGCATTTGGGGAGGCTTGTTGTCGCTGCCCGAACTCAACCGATTGTCGTCAGGAGATTCGGATGTCGGTCTTCATGAACAACTGGCGCTGGCGCTGTCAGCGTTCGGTGATATCGACGACATCAAGATGCTCAACGGTTTTGTGCACGGCTTCACGCATTACCGTCTCTCGGTCATCCCGGTGCACATCACGTTGCGACAGCGCCACTTAATGGCGGCACCACCGGATTATCAGTGGCGTGCCCTGGCGCAAATCAGCGAGGCCGCATTACCCTCACCAGTGCGCAAACTGCTGGTGACTCTCGGTGCCACGATGGTCAGTTGATTGATGCCTGCATTTACAGCACCTCGTTTTGCTGCAGGTAGGCTTCCACTCGCAGGATGCGCTCGCCATCGTCGGTAATTTCGAGCAGTGACTGCTTTTCATCGTGCTCAATTGGCAGCATTTCACACCAGCGGTTCGCGACCCATCCGGCATGGTCAAGCTGGTGGGGTTCAGGAAAAGGTTGGACAAAGTGACTGCCCGCGTCTGCAGTGGCGCGTTCCAGCAGTTCGTCCATTACAACGCGCAGTACATGGCTGCAAACGGTCAACGCGTTTTCGCTGTTCGCGGCGAGGTTTGTTTCATCAGAGTGAATCGCCTCAGTGCGCGCTTCGAGCAGCTGATTGTTTTGTACCCGAGTTTCGAGAATACGAAAGCGCGCGCCACCCCGCGTTTGCAGCAACAGCACACCCAACTCGAGCATGTCCCACTCGACGATGTGCGCATGTGTGCCGACTGTGTACGGCTCAGCGGCCTTGCCGACTTCGGTGCCACTGCGAATCGCCACCACACCAAAGGGCGACTCGGTTTTCATGCACGCGCGCACCATGTCCACGTAGCGAGTCTCAAATACACGCAAGAGCAGTACACCGCCTGGAAACAGCACGGTTTTCAAAGGAAAAAGCGGTAACCACGCGGTATCACTCATCTTGGACTCACTGTGTGCTTTTACTGACCCAGTTCGCGGTGGCGTACCAGTACGCGTGCTCGATCACGGAAATGTGCGGCCAGTTGTTCCACCACGAACACCGAACGATGCTGACCACCCGTGCAGCCGATTGCCACGGTGAGATAACTGCGATTGTCGCGCTCGAAGGCGGGCAGCCATTTTTCGACGAAAGATTGAATATCCGTCATCAGGCGCATCGCATCTGGCTGCGCTTGCAGGAAATCGATCACAGGCTGATCGCGCCCTGTCAGTAGACGTAGCTGCTTGTCATAAAACGGATTCGGTACCACGCGCACATCAAAGACCAGATCCGCATCGAGTGGCACGCCGAATTTGAAGGCAAAGGATTCAAACAGTAATGACAACGATTTGCCTTGATCTGTCTGGAGCAAATCCCGTATCCACTGCCGCAGCTGATTTGCCGACAAACCAGAGGTGTCGATCTGATGACCGATTCCCTCGATACTGGATAGCATTTCACGTTCCTGTCGAATGCATTCCATCAGCGTTGGCGTATCGGCTGGCTGGCCATTCGGTGCAATGCGGTGCGATAGCGGGTGACTGCGGCGTGTTTCGGAGAAGCGATTGATCAGCGACTCGGTTTTGGCGGTCAGGAAAATCACGTCCACATGATGTCCCTGCTCTTTGAGCCATAGTACGTCAGCGGGGAGGTCAGTCAGAGATGAGGCACTGCGCGCATCTACCGCAACGGCGAGATTTTGTGCACCTTCAGTGATGCGCGTAGCCACCAGCGCCCGCAGCAAGGAAGGCGGCAAGTTATCGACACAAAAATAACCCGTATCTTCGAGAGCGTTAAGGCCAACGGATTTACCCGAGCCCGAGATGCCAGTGAGGAGAACGATGCGCATGACCACATGATAGCGGCTTCGGCGCCGCAAGGCTTGTAACGGGTTTGCCGGCCTTCAGGTGAGACAGGCGCTCATTCGGATGGTTGATCGCCGCCCATCGCTTGCTGCAGTCGATCCATGAAGTCGGCGAGCGTGTCGATACCGCGCATCTGCAAAATGGTATTGCGCACAGCAGCTTCGAGCAGCACCGCGATATTTCGACCTGCCTCGACCGGTATCACGACTTTGCGTATCGGCAGACCAAGGACTTCCTGCGTTTGCTGATCCAGCGGTAGACGCTCATAGTTTTCTTCCAGTGTCTTGCGGCGCACCAGATGCACGATGAGTTTCAGTCGCATCTTGCGGCGCACTGCAGTCTCGCCAAAAATGGTTCGGATATCCAGCAGACCAAGGCCGCGTACCTCGAGTAGATTTTGCAGTAGCGCCGGACAACGACCCTCGATCATATTGGGCGCGATGCGCGAAAATTCCACGGCATCGTCTGCGATGAGTCCGTGGTTGCGTGAAATCAGTTCCAGTCCCAGCTCACTTTTGCCCAGTCCGGACTCACCCGTAATCAACACACCCACACCGAGCACATCCATGAACACGCCATGCATGGTCACGCGTATTGCCAGTTTTTTCGAGAGATAAACGCGCAGGTAGTCAATGACTTGCGCTGCCGGCAGTGAGGTCGTGAGAAGGGGAATATTTTTTTCGTTGCAGACACTGACGATCTGCGGATGCGCGGCCAGTGATTGGGCGATGATGAAGGCGGGTGGTTCTCCGGCTACGAGCTCGCGCATTTGTGCTGTGCGGCTGTTATCGGAGATGCGCAGCAGATAATCGACTTCTTGTTGTCCGAACACCTGAATACGGCCGAGGTGGATCAGATTCAAGTGACCGACCTGATCGGCTGCTGAGGTGGCATCACCAAAAATCAGACGGTCTCTGCCATTTTGTCCCGCCAGCCAACTTAGTTTCAGCGCTCTGAGGTTGTCCTCATAAAGTTGCTGAATTGACAGAGGCGTATTGAGCGGCATTATCGGGCGTGCTGGCCTCAGGCGAGGTTGCGCTCGGCAGGTTGCCAGCTTACCAGGCGAGTGTGGAGAGATTTGGCATCCGCATCCTCGTTCATCGCAGTTCTGAAATTCTTGTCGGAAAACATTTCGGCAATTTCCGAGAGGATCTCAAGATGCTGCTGGGTCACGTTGTCCGGTATCAGCAGAAAGATCAGCAGCTTGACCGGCTCCCCGTCCGACGATTCGAAAGGGATGGGTTCGGAGAGTCGGACAAACGCGGCCAGTGGCGCCTTGAGGCCGCGGATACGCCCATGTGGCACAGCGACGCCCTGACCGAGGCCAGTCGAGCCCAGTCGCTCGCGTGCAAAGAGGTTGTCGGAAACGGTGGAGCGGGCGATCCCGCAGTTATTCTCGAAAATCAGGCCGGCCTGTTCAAATGCCCGCTTTTTGCTGGAGCACTCCAGGTCGAGGACCACATTGGTTTCCGGGAGAATCTGGCTGAAATGAGTCATGACACGTCGCACTAAAAACAATCGCCCCGAATTATAGGTGACTTCCCGGGGCATTTGGGGTCGGTTTGCCAGCCTTGCCTCCCCTTGGAGGCGGCGGATCGCGAAGGCCATTTCATTAACTCGGAGGCTTTCGGGACATCGGCGCTGAGCATTGCCCGGGCGCCAAATCTATACCTCACGGCCCGGCTTGGCAATCGCTTTTCTAAAAACCGTTGCTTTGCGTGGCGAGGTTGCCGTGAAGCCGTTTTTGACACCTGCCCAATCGCTTGGACGGTGCTTCATTGCCTTGCATTTCGTGCATTAAGTGGCATTTTTGATAGCGAAAAATTACTCCGCCATGGATTGATATCAATGCCGCCTCGACGGGTGTAGCGCGCCAGAACCATCAGCTTGCTAGGCTTGCATGCCCTTGCCACGTCCATGAAAATTCGCTCGACACAGTGCTCGTGAAATTCCTGATGCTGGCGAAATCCGATCAGGTAAGTCAGCAAAGCCGCCTGGTCTATCGCGTGGCCCACGTAGCGGATCTGTAGGCTCGCCCAGTCCGGCTGATTCGTGACGGGACAATTCGACTTCAGTAAATGCGACACCAGCGTTTCCTGTACCGGAGGGGCATCGGTATTCGCCTTGAGCAGTGCGGGATTCGGTTGATACTCGTTGACCTCGATGTCCAGACGATCAAGCAGCAAACCCTCAAGCTCGCCCATGAGCGTCTGGCCGAATGATTCGCTGGTGCCAAGCACGACCTGTACCGGCGCACCGAAGGCGGCTGACAGATCGGCTTGCAACAAAGACTGTACTGCCTCCGCTCCGGCTACGCGTAATTGATTGAGCGAGTTCGTGTACAGCTTCATTGACTTCGACTCAACGATGTTGGGTGAATCGGCCGGGACATGCACTGTTGCGATTCCCACCTGCGGTTTGCCGCGCAGATTGAGCCAGGACACTTCATAGGCATTCCAGATATCCATGCCAAAAAAAGGCAGTGTGCCCGTAATACCCAGCGTCGCGCGCTGCTGGGCACGCGGCATCGCAAATAGTAACCCGGGATCATAGTCGGCGGGGTAGAACGATGTCTGGCCCAGTGGTGGTTGTGCAGGTGGTTGGCTATTGCTCATCGGTGTCTCGTTGTTTGAAATGACGAATGCCGGTCAATGGTATGCGCCATTGCTCTGATCTTCCGCTTACAAGAACAAGCGATAGGCTGGGTTATCGCTTTCGTCCCACGAGCGATAACCTAGCGTTGCGAGGCACTCGCGAAAACGTTTCATCTCGGCTCTGGGTACTTGCAGACCCACCAGCACGCGCCCTACATCGCCACCTTGATTGCGGTAATGGAAAAGGCTGATATTCCAGTTTGGCGCCAGGCTGTCCAGAAAGCGCATCAGTGCGCCCGGACGCTCGGGAAATTCGAAGCGGTACATCAATTCATCATGCGCCAGCGGGCTCTTGCCGCCGACCAGATGACGGATGTGCTGCTTGGCCAGTTCATCCTGCGTCAGATCAATCGTCTTGAAGCCTTGTTTGCGGAATTGTTTCGAAATGCGATCGGGCTCATCGCGGTTTGCTACCTGTAGACCAACAAACACATGCGCTTCCCGCTCATCGCTGATACGGTAATTGAATTCCGTCACCGCGCGAGGGCCGATAAGCTGACAAAAGCGACGGAAGCTGCCGCGTTCTTCGGGAATTGTGACGGCAAATACCGCTTCCTGTGCTTCGCCCACCTGAGCGCGCTCCGCAACAAAACCCAGTCGATCGAAATTCATGTTGGCGCCACAGGCAATCGCCACCAGCGTTTCATTACGCAGCGATTTTTTTGTTTGCGCAAAACGATCAACATAAGACTTTGCACCTGCAATTGCCAGAGCGCCCGCCGGCTCGAGAATGCTGCGTGTGTCAGTAAACACATCCTTGATCGCGGCGCACACCGCATCGGTATCGACAAGCATCATCTCGTCGACATGCTCGCGTGCGAGACGAAAGGTTTCCTCGCCCACTTGCTTGACTGCAGTGCCATCGGAAAACAAACCCACATCCTGCAGCAGCACTCGACGACCCGCGGCCAGTGAGCGCGTCATCGCATCCGAATCTGTCGTCTGCACGCCGATCACTTTCACTTCCGGGCGCACTGCCTTGATGTATGCAGCTACGCCGCTGATCAATCCACCACCACCCACCGCGACAAACACCGCATGAATCGAACCCGGATGCTGACGCAAAATCTCCATACCGATGGTGCCTTGACCGGCGATCACGTCCGGATCATCGAAGGGGTGAACGAAACACAGCTTGTGTTTTTTTTCCAGAGTTAGTGCGTGCTGGTAGGCATCCGAATATGAATCACCATGCAACACCACTTCGGCACCCCGCCCGCGCACGGCATCGATTTTTACTGCGGGCGTCGTAGTCGGCATCACGATCACGGCGCGACAGCCCAGAGTGCTGGCAGACAGTGCCACACCCTGGGCATGATTACCCGCCGATGCACAAATCACGCCGCGCTTGAGTTGAATCAGTGGCAAATGCGCCATCTTGTTGTAAGCGCCACGCAATTTGAAGCTGAACACGCTTTGCATGTCTTCGCGCTTGAGATAAATCCGATGACCTGTCCGTTGCGACAGGTTGGGCGCAAGCTCCAGCGGTGTTTCTATCGCAAGATCATAGACGCGCGATGTCAGGATTTTTTTGAGGTAATCAATTCGCATGGTGAGCTCATTATAATGGACCCCCCTTCTACCAGAGCGCAGGATGAACGCAGTCATCGATCCCTTGCTGGCAGCGCTTGCGCTTCCCTCGCTCAGTTTGCCAGCGCTATTCCTCATTAGTCTGCTCTCAGCAACCCTCTTGCCCATGGGTTCCGAGCCCGCGTTGTTTGCTGTTGTAAAAGTGAACCCTGCTTTGTTCTGGCCTGCGCTCATGGCGGCCACCCTGGGCAACAGCATCGGTGGTGCCATTAGCTACGGCATGGGTGTTGGTGCAAAAAATGTGTTGGCAAAGGAGCGCGAATCGCGCTGGTTTGGCTGGCTCCAGCGTTTTGGCCCCAAGACACTGCTGCTGGCCTGGTTACCCGTGATCGGTGATCCTTTGTGCACGCTGGCAGGCTGGCTGAAAATGCCATTCTGGCCGAGTCTGATCTACATGGCGATTGGTAAATTTCTGCGTTATTTAACGGCGACTGTCCTTCTCATGCTGATGCCCGATGGTATTTGGCATCGCGTACTGTCGTGGCCCTAAGAGGATCAAAAAAAGCCGCTCGCGTTGTCATGCGCCCTGCAAACCCAAATCAGGCTGAAAAGCCACAGTCATTCAAGGGCTTTCAGCGGTCATTGTGCGTCGCGGTAAGCTAAAATGCGTTTTTAGCACCAGCTCTGCTGTTTCCTCAGATGAACGCCCCCGCAAACATGCATGTTGTGCGCACCGATGCCCCGGAAAACGCCGCACCGGCGCGCTTGCGCGAAATACCCTACAACTACACCTCTTTCTCCGACCGCGAAATCGTCATTCGACTGCTGGGAGAGAACGCATGGGAATTGCTCGACCAATTGCGCAGCGCGCGTCAGACGGGCCGCTCGGCACGCATGCTCTACGAGGTACTGGGCGACATCTGGGTCGTGCGTCGCAATCCCTATTTACAGGATGATTTGCTTGACAATCCCAAGCGTCGCGATGCCTTGGTCGAGGCGCTTTACCATCGCCTGGCCGAAATCGATCGTCGCCGTACCGCAGACACTGAAGAGTTGAACAGCGCCGCCGCGCAAACGCGCAGTGCTCATGTCGCCACACTGCTGCGGCCGGCCAGAGAAGCCATCCGTGATTTTGCCGCCGAGTTTCGACAGGTGCAGGAAGTGCGCCGGCGTGCATTACGGGTGCTGGGTCGTTACAACAACAAAGACAATATCCGCTTCGATGGGCTCTCGCGCGTCTCTCACGTGACTGATGCGACCGACT
>SYFN01000235.1 GCA_005800405.1 Burkholderiales bacterium | reverse complement strand
GTTGCCAGGCCCGGTGTCGTAGCCGGTGACTTTGCCGTCGGGTCTGAGGATACTGATATTGCTGATACCGCCGATATTGGCGACCACGCGCGTCTGTGTCGGGCTGCCAAAGACAGACTGGTGAAAGGCAGGTACCAGCGGCGCACCCTGGCCGCCGGCGGCGATATCCCGGTGGCGAAAATCACTGATCACATCGATGCCGGTCAGCTCGGCCAGCAGTGCGGGGTTGATGATTTGTCGCGTGTAACCCAACTCGGGCCGGTGGCGTATGGTTTGGCCATGGGCACCGATGGCGCTTACCCGATCGGCAGTGATACCGGCATGTTCCAGCAGTTGCTGAACACACGCGGCGTACAGTGTGGTCAGCTGGTTGGCAGCGAGTGCCTCGCGGTGAATTTCGTTTTCGCGTGGAGATTGCAGCGCCAGCAGTTCAGCCCTGAGCGTGTGTGGAAATGCAACAAACGCAGCTTGCAAAGCCCGATTAGATGAGCTCAGTACACCATCAATACCATCCAGACTGGTACCTGACATGAGTCCGATGTACAGGGGGAGGGGCATCGCGGTAGACAAGGTGATGCCGTGATCGCCGTTCAGCGGGAGGCTAGTGTTACTGCGTTCGGTGACATGACCGCAAAGCGGTGCGTGATGTCGGCGACTCGTTGGCGAAACTGCGGCAGCTCCCCAGCAGAAAGCGCTGCCGTCTGTGGTAACGCGATCGCGCCCGGATCGCGGGCTTCGTTTTTGACGCGGAATTCGTAGCGCAGATGGGGTCCGGTGGACCAGCCTGTACTGCCCACGGAACCAATCACTGCGCCTTGTGCTACGCGTGTGCCAGCACGCATCTCCGTCGCGATGCGGATCATGTGGGCATACAAAGTTGAATACACTGGCCCGTGTTTGATGATCACGACATTGCCATAACCATTTTGCATGCCTAAAAAATCAACGACGCCGCTGGCCGTTGCACGTATCGGTGTTCCCTCAGGCGCGGCAAAGTCAATACCTTTATGTTGTACCCATTCGCCAGAGATGGAATGCATACGCATCGCAAAGCCCGACGTGATACGAGACACTGGGAGAGGTGATTTGAGAAACGCTTTTTTTAGTGACTTGCCTGACGCGTCGTAATAATAACCCCGCTGGCCATCAGCGCTACCAAACCATATTGCCTGTTTGCGCTTGCCGTTATAGTGAAACTCCGCTGCCAGCACTCGGCCACTGCGGACAAACTCGCTGCCGTGCCACAGAGATTCGTAAATCACCCGAAACTGGTCGCCCTTGCCAAGGTCCGAAGCAAAATCAATATCACCTGCAAACATTACCAGAAGCTGTTCCGTAACCACGTCCGGAAGCTCGGCCGTATCGGTGGTTGCAAAAAATGATGCGCTAATCTCACCGGAGCGTATTTCGACACGCGACTCCAGCGGTACTTCAGCGAGCTTGCTATTGAAGCCGTCGGTGGTTCGCTCGAGAACAAGCGTTGTCGCGTTGTTCTGATTGCCGGCGCGGTCCAGAAGTGTTTGTATGGACAGCAATTTGCCTTCCGGGCTGATGCTTGCTTGCAGCCGCGCTCCCGAGCGCAGGCTGACCAGATTTCGAGCGCGAGCGTCCTTGCAAATGAAGTTTGCAGCACTCGGATCATTCACACCCATGCGATGCAGTAGCGACCACAGATTGTCGCCTGGGCGCACGTGCTCTTCGACAACGAAGGGTATCGAGGCCTTGCGTAACGCATTGATCTGAGTCGAGAGGTCTGGAAGCGCCAGTTCTTCGGTAATGGTCACGACGTGAAGGTCAGCCACATTCGATGCCAGAGGCGCAACCCCGGCAGCGCCGAATGCAATCAGAGATAGACCCACTGCCGTAAAAGATACTTTGCGGCTGGTCGGTAGCAAACAGAGCTTTCGCCACAAGCCGCTGACTGCTATTCGGGATTTGTCGGTAAGACCCATGCGATAGGATAAAATTTGCCGTTTTTCTCTGCAGTGCGGCTGTCGCCGCAGTGCGTTTCAAGAAAAAACAAAGGCCATATTATAGCAAACGCAACAAATCATTTTTTGATCCGGTACAAGCCATCATGGACGTAAACACCCAGCCTGCTCTCGTTTCTCAACCTGACGGGGCAGCAGCCACTGTATTGGCGCTCTCAGACACAGTTCGCGAGGCGCTCGCCATTGTCAAACGGAGTGTTGATGAGTTACTCATCGAATCCGAGTTTGCGCAAAAACTGGCGTCGTCTGAAAAAACCGGCAAGCCCTTGCGCATCAAGCTCGGTCTTGATCCTACCGCGCCGGATTTGCATCTGGGCCACACAGTAGTACTCAATAAAATGCGTCAACTGCAGGATCTCGGTCATACCGTAATTTTTCTGATTGGAGATTTCACTTCGATGATTGGCGATCCTTCGGGACGCAATGTGACCCGTCCGCCGCTAACGCGAGAGCAGATAGAACAGAACGCAAAAACTTATTTCTCACAAGCCAGTCTGGTGCTGGATCCTGAACGTACCGAAATTCGTTACAACTCCGAGTGGTGTGATCCTCTGGGCGCCAGAGGCATGATCGAGCTGTCAGCGCGCTACACCGTTGCTCGTATTCTCGAGCGTGAAGATTTCACCAAGCGCTACAAGGCAGGCACACCCATTTCGGTACACGAGTTGCTGTATCCGCTGATGCAGGGATACGATTCCGTAGCGCTGAAATCCGATCTGGAAATCGGCGGTACCGACCAGAAATTCAATTTACTGGTAGGTCGTGAATTGCAAAAAGATTATGGCCAGACGCCGCAGTGCATACTCACCATGCCGCTGCTGGAGGGCTTGGATGGTATTGAAAAAATGTCCAAGTCCAAAGGTAATTACATCAGCATTACCGAGACGCCCAACACCATGTTCGCCAAGGTGATGAGTATTTCAGATGAGATGATGTGGCGCTATTACGATTTATTGTCTTTCCGTTCCATCGCCGACATCGCCCAATTCAAAACGGACGTCGATGCGGGTCGTAACCCACGTGACATCAAAGTGCTGCTGGGCCAGGAAATCGTCGAGCGTTTCCATTCGCGCCAGGCGGCAGAGGATGCATTGGCTGATTTCAATCATCGTGCGCGCGGCGGTATACCGGATGAAGTACCTGAAGTCGCTTTGTCTGGCGCGCCCATGGGCATAGGCCAGTTGCTGAAACAGGCCAATCTGTGCGCATCGTCTTCGGAAGCGCAGCGCATGGTTGAGCAAGGTGGCGTGCGCATTGATGGCGCTACCGTTAGCGACAAAGCACTCAAGGTTGATGCGGGTACTTTTGTCGTGCAAGTCGGCAAACGAAAATTTGCGCGGGTCACACTGTCTTGATCGCGCTGCTGCAACGCGTCACCGAGGCCAGTGTGACGGTAGAGGCGCAGTGCATAGCGCGCATTGCCGGGGGATTATTGGTTTTGTTGTGCGCAGAGCGGGGCGACAGTGAGAAACAAGCTGATGCCTTGCTCGCTAAATTACTCGGCTACCGGGTGTTTGCCGACGCTGAGGGCAAAATGAATCTGAATCTTTCGCAGATGCAGGGCGGTCTCTTGCTGGTGCCACAGTTTACGCTGGCTGCTGATACCCGTTCTGGGACACGCCCCTCTTTCACGCCTGCAGCGGCACCAGCAGAGGCCAACCGGCTGTTCGATTACACACTCTCGCGGGCGCGTACTTTGCATCAATTAGTTGAGTCAGGTCGCTTCGGGGCTGACATGCAAGTCGCGCTTGTGAACGATGGTCCGGTAACTTTCTGGTTGCAGGTTTCGCCTGCCAAGGCTGCCTGAAGCGCCTGCTGATTAACTTTTTGATCCTGGATCCGTCTTTATGACTGACATTCTTCTGATTCGCCACGGTGAGACCGCATGGAACCGCATGCGTCGCATGCAAGGGCATATCGATATCGGCTTGAATGAGGAGGGACAGCGACAGGCGCGATCATTGGCGCGCGCCTTGCAGAGTGAGCGCCCGGCAGTCATTTATGCCAGCGACTTGAAAAGAGCGCGCGATACTGCGCAAGCTGTCGCCGATATGCATCAACTTGCCGTTCACGTTGACATCGAGCTACGCGAGCGTTGCTATGGCGCTTTTGAAGGTTTGATGTACGAAGAAATCAGCCATCATCATCCCGAGGCATTTGCGCTCTGGCAGTCACGCGATCCGCAGGCACGCTTTCCGGCCGGCGAGCGCGAAACAGAAACACTGGAAGAGTTTCATCAGCGATCGGTCGATGTCGTCACCCGCATTGCCCGCGAACATCCGGAGCAGCGCATCGTTATCGTGACCCACGGCGGCGTGCTGGATTGTCTCTACCGGGCAGCGCATGATTTGCCCATCACCTCACCACGTAATTTTTCTATTCTCAACGCCGCAATTAATCGCTTGCACTGGGATGGTCAAAAATTTCGCGTACTGCAATGGGGCGACGCTGCCCACATTGAGGCAGATGGTCTGGATGAAATCGATCGCACCCATCCCGCCGCATGACCCTCATTCCCGAAAGCCAGTCTTTGGTCCTGCTGCGTATAAAATAGGTACCCTTTTGCGGTGCGACTCCAGCGGAACCCCTCATGCAGTTAGGCCCCTATCAGCTTCGTAACAATGTTTTTGTCGCCCCCATGGCGGGTGTGACCGACCGGCCATTTCGCCAACTGTGCAAGGCCTTGGGTGCGGGATATGCGGTGTCTGAAATGGCTGCGTCCAATCCACGTGTGTGGGCCAGCGAGAAAACAGCCCGACGTATCAATCACGAAGGCGAATTGGAACCCAAGGCGGTGCAGATCGCCGGTGCCGATCCTCTGCTGCTGGCCGAGGCGGCGCGTTTTAACGTTGATCGCGGTGC
>SYFN01000022.1 GCA_005800405.1 Burkholderiales bacterium | reverse complement strand
GGTGTTCTACGATTACGATGAAATTGAGTATATTTCCGACTGCAATTTCCGCGACATACCAGCGCCGCGCAATGAAGAAGAAGAAATGTCTGCAGAGCCCTGGTATTCGGTTGCAAAAAATGATGTATTTCCCGAGCAGTTTGGTGTCTTCTTACTGGGAAATCCCAAGGTCAGGCAATACTTCATGAAGCATCATGCCGATCTGTTGACAGCAGATTTCTGGCAGCAGAGAAAATTACGGATTCAGGAAGGTCAGGTCGAGGATGTCTTTCCGTATCCGCAGGAAATCCGATTTATTAACCACGCAAATCATCCGGCCGTCAAAGCGGCCTGAACTTCTATTGGAGAGAGCAATGCAAGACCCTATCGTGATCGTCGGTGCCGCACGTACCCCCATGGGTGCTTTTCAGGGCGATTTTTCTTTACTGTCCGCGCATGATCTGGGTGCGGTGGCGATTCGTGCTGCTGTTGAACGCGCAGGCATCAAGCCTGACGTGGTGAACGACGTGATCTTTGGTAACTGCCTAATGGCGGCGCAGGGTCAGGCACCCGCGCGTCAGGCATCGATCAAAGCCGGTATTCCCGTATCGGCCGGCGCTGTCACATTATCCAAAATGTGCGGCTCGGCGATGCAGTCCACGATTTATGGTTTTGATTCGCTGGTCGCGGGCACCAATGATGTCGTGGTCACGGGCGGCATGGAATCCATGACCAACGCACCTTACTTGGTACCGAAAGCGCGCGGTGGTTATCGCATCGGTCATGGCACGCTGTATGACCACATGATGCTCGATGGTTTGGAAGATGCGTATGAAAAAGGTCGCGCCATGGGTACCTACGCTGAGGATTGCTCTGCCAAGTATCAATTTACGCGTGAAGCCCAGGATGCGTTTGCGATTGAGTCCGTCAAGCGCGCTCAAGCCGCCACGGCCGATGGCAGCTTTACCTGGGAAATCGCACCCGTAACTGTCGCTGGCCGTGGCGGTGATGTCGTCATCGACAAGGATGAAGGTCCGCTCAAGGCGAAGATCGACAAGATCCCCCAACTCAAGCCCGCCTTCAAAAAAGATGGCACGATTACCGCAGCCTCGTCATCGTCCATCAATGATGGCGCCGCAGCGCTGGTGCTGATGCGTGAGTCCACCGCAAAAAAACTCGGCGCCAAGCCGCTTGCGCGCATCGTGGCACATACTCGCCATTCGCAGGAACCCAATTGGTTCACCACGGCTCCCGTGGGTGCGATTGAAAAGCTGTATGCAAAGACCGGCTGGAACAGCAAGGAAGTCGATCTGTTTGAAGTCAATGAAGCCTTTGCCGCCGTTGCCATGGCAGCGATGAAAGAGCACAACATCGCCCATGAAAAAATCAATATTCATGGCGGCGCCTGTGCGCTGGGCCATCCGATTGGTGCTTCGGGTGCGCGCATTATCGTCACGCTGCTTGGTGCGCTGAAAAAAACCGGTGGCAAGCGTGGCGTGGCCGCATTGTGCATTGGTGGCGGCGAAGCGACCGCGATGGCGCTGGAGATGGTCTAAATCATGACAACGGCCCTGATCATCGGTGCATCGCGCGGCATTGGGGGCGAGTTTGTTCGTCAGCTGCTGGCGAGTAAGTACAAGGTATTTGCGACAGCGCGGGATGATGAATCACTCGCTCGTTTGCAATCCGAAGGCGCACAGGCCATTTGTACCGATGTCTCGGTGCCGGAGTCCCTCGCCGAGCTACCCTGGCGGCTCGATGGCGAGCAGCTGGATCTTGTGGTGTATGTGGCGGGTGTATTCGAATCTTTTGATGGTGCGACCGAACCACCGGTACTGGCTGCGTTTGATGCCACTATGCATGCGAACGTGCTCGGAGCGATGCAATCCATTCCTTTGCTCGCGCCTTTGCTGACACCCTCTAGTGGTCGCTTTGTTTTCATCACCAGCGGCATGGGCAGCATTGCAGAAGCCGAGTCCACCATGGGTTGGATTTATCGCGCATCGAAAGCCGCCCTAAATATGGCCGTGCACTCGGCAAGTCATGATTATCCGAACATTACGCTCGTCACGATGAATCCGGGCTGGGTGAAAACCGACATGGGTGGCTCAGGTGCGCCGACATCGGTGACGGAGAGTGTGGCGGGTATGCTGAGTGTGATTGGCAAGCTCGGATTGTCGGATAGTGGCAGTTTTCAGAGTTATGACGGCAGGAAGATGGCCTGGTAAGGATATTGTTGCAGGTGCCGGTACCCAGGGTCTTTGTTTTTTCTAACGCGTACTCAGTCAAAGACAAGATTCAACAAAACTGTATGCATCAATGACAGCAGTCGATAACAAAAAACGATGGTCCTGACCGAACAACACCAGATGATCCGCGACGTGCTGCGTGAGTTTTCGCAGCAGCAGCTTGTCCCGCATGCTGCGCGCTGGGATCGCGCGCGCGAATTTCCGCGTCATGCTCTGAAACAGCTCGCTTCGCTCGGTGCATTCGGCGTTGCAGTGCCTGAATCATTGGGAGGTGCCGGACTGGATTATCTAGCGCTGGCATTGGTCATTGAAGAAATCGCCGCTGGTGATGGCGGCACCTCCACCATCATCTCCGTCAACAACTGTCCAGTCTGCAGCATCGGCATATCCTATGCGAGCGACGCACAGAAAAAACAGTGGCTAATGCCGCTGGCTGCCGGAAAAATGCTCGGAGCATTCGCGCTGACCGAGCCGCATGCGGGTAGTGATGCATCTGCCCTGCGAACTACCGCCACGCGTGATGGCGACAGTTATGTGCTCAATGGCGTCAAGCAATTCATCACGAGCGGCAAAAATGCCGATGTCACTATCGTGGTGGCAGTGACCGACAAGGCGGCAGGCAAGCGGGGTATCAGCGCCTTCTGGGTGCCCACGCGTACACCCGGCTACCTCGTTGCGCGTGTTGAGGAAAAGCTCGGCCAGCATTCGTCGGATACAGCGCAGCTGATTTTCGAGAATTGCCGCGTGCCTGCCGATCAAATGATCGGAGAGGAGGGCATGGGCTACAAGATCGCCTTGTCCGGTCTGGAAGGTGGTCGTATCGGTATCGCTGCACAATCAATTGGCATGGCACGTGCGGCATTTGATGCCGCGCTGCAGTATGCCAAAGACCGGCAGAGTTTTGATAAGCCCTTGTTTGAACATCAAGCCGTTCAGTTTCGACTGGCTGACATGGCCACGCGTCTTGAGGCTGCGCGGCAGATGGTCTGGCATGCGGCGAGCATGAAAGATGCGGGTTTGCTCTGTCTGAAAGAAGCGGCAATGGCCAAACTGTTCGCCAGTGAAGTCGCCGAACAAATTTGCAGCGAGGCGATACAGATTCATGGCGGTTACGGCTATCTGGCCGATTTCCCCGTCGAGCGCATTTATCGTGATGTGCGGGTGTGCCAGATCTATGAAGGTACCAGTGACATACAAAAAATTCTGATTGGTCGTGCGTTAGCGTAAATTCAATGAGTAAAACTACCAAGCCTTGCCCTTGTGGTGGGCCATCGCTGGATGAATGCTTTGGCCGTTTTTTAAGCAGAGAACGTTGTCCCGAAACGGCGGAACAGCTGATGCGTTCACGCTACACCGCCTACGGGACCGTTAATGAAGATTATCTGAAGACCAGCTGGCATCCGTCTACCTGCCCGACAGAGCAGCTGACTGATGCGTCGATCAAATGGCTGGCGCTTGAGCTGCGTTCTGCCAAGGAGCAGGGTGATGAGGCGACGGTGGAATTCGTTGCGCGTTGCCGAGTCAGTGGGCGCGGCCATCGTTTGCATGAGACCAGTCGTTTTGTGCGTGAAGCCGGGCAGTGGTTATACCTTGATGGTACGTTTGAAAAAAATGACAAAAGTCAGTGAGTATGCCCGTTCTTGAATCCAAACTCAATCCACGGTCCGCCGATTACCTGGCTAATGCGACTGCGATGCAGGCGCTGGTCGATGATCTGCGCGCGCACTGCGAAAAACTGGCGCTCGGCGGTGGCGAGGATGCACGTAAAAAACACACGGATCGTGGCAAGCTGCTGCCGCGCGAGCGCGTGAACCAGCTACTCGATCCTGGCACACCCTTCCTCGAATTTTCGCAGCTCGCGGCATTCAATATGTATGACAATGCCGCGCCGTCGGCAGGCATCATCACTGGCATAGGACGAGTCAAAGGACAAAAGTGCGTGATCGTGTGCAATGACGCCACTGT
>SYFN01000234.1 GCA_005800405.1 Burkholderiales bacterium | reverse complement strand
CCGGGTAGCTGTGGCAGTATAATCAAGCGGGAAAGAGCTATCCCACGTCTTTCAAATCGGCTGCGGACTCGCTCTACAACGGCTTGCTTAGCGGAACCGAAATGAGGTGGAAACGGATATAAAAAAAGTACTGAATCTTGTGTGCGGCGAAGTATCTCAGCCCAGGTATCCAGGAGGTGATTATGCAATTTAGTGTGATTAGCGCCAGAAACGAATAGTACAGTTCGTTCACCGAGGCCGAGCTGATCCCGGTTAATTGTGACTTGGGATGGTGATTTTTCATCATCAAAGCAAAACGCAAATCCTGGTCCTGGTAGGGACACAAAGCGCTCAAAATATTCCTTCGCTGCGCCTCTATTTGCATGAAAAGCACAGCCAAAATATTCGTCAATATAAGGGGACGCGGTAGTAACCAGGGTAGAAACTGTACAAACCGAACGACGAGCAATTTTATGGAAAGACAGACATGCGCGAAGTGAAAGCTTGGCTGTAATGTCGTTTGCGAAAACAAGAACGTCAAGATCTGCGTCGCGTAACTGGCTTACTGCAGTTGGAAGATTTTGAGAAATTCTGACTACTTTGTCGCAAATATTAACTATACCATTGCTGGTTGGATCTGTAGGTTTGCCCTCGGCTATAAAAAGAATTAATTCAATTCCATTTTTTTTTGCCTGCGATATAAATGGCAGGAGCGAGGCGGTTTCCGGATCAGCATGTAGATGACGAAATAGTATTCCCACTCGCGGTCGCCATTGGTTCGCTACCGGTGTCGAGAAAGTGTAGTCATGATTTGGAAGCACAAAACTACTTTGAAAAAAAAGGCGGGCTCGCAAAGCCATAAGTTCTTTCACATCTACGTCGCTGTGAGCCGTTAGACGGAACTGCGCGCCTTGAAGGAAGGCATCGATAACACCTTTCGCTAATGTAGAATCCACTTCATCACCCAATTCGCAGAGCATCAGCATCACAGCTGTTACAAACAGTACATTAGATTCATGCTCGTGAGCTTGGTCAAATGAAATTGGCTGATTAATCAGTAAATTCCAAGTGGACGCATCAAGAAAATCCTCGGGCGTGTCCCTCAGCGCCTCGGATAACATTTCTGCTGCGCAAGCAAAGTCGCCGGCGAGCTTCCGAGCAGCGATGTCGTGGAGGCTTACTTTGGTAATTTCCTGTACCATGATGAGTTACCAGTTGAGGTTGATAGGTTTGCCGCCTTGGCGAGCTGAAAGATCTGCTGCTTCAGCCATCTGCATGACGCGGGTTGCCGAGTTGCCGTCAGAGCGCGGTTGACGGTTTTCCCTGATACTTGCTATGAAATCGTCGACCTCGCTTGCCAACGCTTCTTTCGTAAGGAGTTCTACTGGCCGTGGTTCACCAGATCTGTAGTTGAGTGGTGCACGACCAACAACCACAGGTTCCAGGCTCTCGAATACGCCGCTGTTATATACACATAAAGTATTGTTAAGCTGTGCATCATCCCAGCACAGCATTTGCTCACTCCCTGCGATGATAATTTTGCGCTGCTTGATGGGGGAAATCCAATTTGCTGCCATATGCACGTGAAAACCGCTTGAGTAGTTAAAATTTACATATGCAAGACTCGGTAATTGTCCGGGTATACTCGCTGCGGAGACTGCTGATACAGTTGCAGGACTTTCATCAAACAGAAAATCAACGATAGCCATGTCGTGCACTGCAAGATCTGCGATCACATCTACGTCATTTTTAATTATTCCGAGACCAGTTCGTGTAGCATCGTAATAAAGTGGCTTTCCCAAAACGCCGCTATCAAGTATTTCTTTTAGGGACTCAACGGCATTGGAATATAGGAAGGTATGATCAACCAACAGCGTTCTTTTATTGCATGCAGCCAAAGCAGTCATCGAGCGTGCCGATGTCGACGTGGTAGAAACAGGTTTGGTAACAAGTACGTGCTTCCCAGCGATAAGCGCCGCTTTAACCAAAAAATCGTGGGTGCCCGCCGATGTAGCAATTACTACGGCGTCAATTTCATCGTCTGCCAGAATTGAACTTGAGTTTTCAGTCACTCGAACACCTGGGTACTGCATCGCAGCTCGTTTGCGATTGCTTTCGTCTACATCGCAAATGAAAGCAAGCTGCGCTTCCGGATGTCTGGCGATATTTCTTGCGAGATTTGGCCCCCAGTATCCGAAACCTATAAATCCGACACGTATTTTCGTAGAATCAGCCATAGATTTTTTTGATGTAATCCAGTGCACGCGTTAGATTCGAAGCTTCATACCCTGCTTTTGCGGTCATTTCTATGGCGACGGTACCCTTATATCCAATACAGTTTAGCGCTGACCTAACAGCCCCATGATCCACTTTTGGCTGATCGAAATTTCCAAGAGCGGGTTCGCTCGCATGCACATGGCCAATGAGAGCAGCACATTGCTCGATCGTTTTTGAAATGTTTACCTTTTCGTAGAGTAATACTGCAGTATCAAGATTGAGTCTGATCGATGAGTGATCAATTTTCCTAATAAAGTCCGCTGTTTCTAAAGTTGAAGTCAAAAACTTTCCTCCAATTGCTTCCGGAACTGGCTCCAGGCAAAGCTGAATGCCTCTGATTTTATAGAGGTCTCCAACGGCCTGTAGTCGCTTGAATGCCAGCTCCCATGCTGACTTATCGTTCATATCGCCCGGATCGCGATTGGCAGGCGCGCCAAAGACAATTCGTGTTGCGCCGGTTCCTTTTGCGATATCCGCTAATGTGTTCATATGCGAGAAAAAGGCATTCCAGCCTTTTGCGTGTCTCGAAAACAAGTTAAGTGGCCCCGCGCCGAAGAAAAGTGATTGCATGCCAACCACAGTTAATCCATAGTTTTCAAGACGTCTTCGGATGTCTACGCCACTGTCCTCAGGTAGCTGCCATCCAGGCCATATTTTTGTCGGCGCTAGATCGATACCGTCGAATCCCGCGGCAGCAACCATGTCAAAAAAAGCAGGATCGGCCCCGTCGTGCCATGCTATGTTTGAGACAGTAAGCATAAATCAGCGACGTGTGAGTACAAAAAAGCCATTGCCATGTGGCCAGGCCGCAGTCCATGCGTCTTTGACTCCGCGAAAGCTGTGGTTTGCCGAGTCAACGTTCCACCCAGTGGACTGAAAAAGATCCATCCACCACACTAACGGACGTTTGGTGACGTGGGTTACATCTCTGTCATACTCGGGAACGATGTAACCGGAACCATCATCTAGACCAAGAGGAATCGCAGCAAAGATATGCTTTATACGTTCACGGCTCCGCTGAAGAAGTTCGCGCAATTGAAATTCGCTCATGTGTTCGAAGACGTCTTTCGATACCATCCAATCATAATCTCGGCTAATACAAAGCGGATCACTTGGGCCAGTTACCAGGGTACATAATCCGCGGACAGCGGGATCAACCCGGTCGATTGCATAACTTGATATATCGACGCCATAAGCGTCGACATCCAACAGACGAAGCGCCTTGACCAAAAAGCCTTTTGCACAACCGAAATCAAGGACTCGCTCTCCATGCCGGATTGGTAAGCTCTGAATTAGGTGATGCGCCATTTTGATAGTCAACTCAGGAAGCCATGTATAGTTCTGATAGCCCGACTTTCCAGTCTGAACGCCACGCTCAAAATAGTCTTCATCGTAGATTTCAGCATTGATGAATTGCGTAGGGTCATTTAGATTCATGTGTTCTCCAAGTAAAAATCAGGGAAAGTTTATATGCTTGATACGTGAGGGTATCCGTGACACCTTTGACGGAGGCGACGAAATGATATCTTTTACAACCTGGTTGTTTTTCATGAACAAGCAGGAGGTACAAACTTTGCGAGGATCGAAAAATGGGTGTACAGGTTCCGAGAATAGGCAGTTGACCTCAGTGTTTTTTACTGTTCCCCATTTTTGATGATTAAATTTTCTTTCAGCGGTGGTGATTGATCCATCTTCTGAATTATCGGTAAGCACTGTTACCGAGTCACACGGATAACAAAATGAATGTCCGTTTTCTTCATGTCCTGTTGTATCCCAGAATACACTGTAGGTTTGCAGATAGCATTGACCATTTTCCCAAATAATATCTGCCTCAGCCTTGGTGCCATGGTATTTAAGTTGGTGAAAAATTTTTCCAGTTGGATTTCCATCTTCATCGATTAATCCAAGTCGAAAAAGACGTTCGGCCAGCTCTCGGTGTGCAGTAAGTTGTGCATCGCGAGTCAAATTGCAATCAGCCAAAGTGCGACAGTATTCAAATCCGTACTGATCTATCGATTCAGCAATACGCCTTAGAATATCGTCATTTGTCCAAGGGCCAAAAACGTACGAATATCCGACCGTAAGATCTGGATTGCGTATGATGGTTGGAGGAATATACTGCCGGTCAAAGCGGCCGCCTGGGTAAAAAGGCGATGCGCTCTCAGGTGTAATCGAAATGCGAATCCAGTCGAAATGTCGATATATTTCGTCTGGTACTTTTTTCGGGAAGCCGTTGGTAATAAGGCCAAGGCTTATGTCGAGGCCTGAGAGGTAATCGACGAACTCGGTAAAGTGAGGCCAGAGATTTGGTTGCCCTCCACCAGAAAGTATCAGGCCACGCAGTCGTATGTCGCTACCGGTCGCTTTCTTGTAGGCCTCATTGTATTCGGGGAAGTGCGTCCGATTGTATTCGGCCTGACCGAAATAGAGCTGGTCCACGAAATCTTTGGCTTCCTGAAGGCTGACGCTGTCCTTGCGGTTGCGCGAGATTGTCGAGCAAAACTGGCAATTGGATGAGCACACCTGATGATTAGTAAGCGTCGCGCGAATGATGCTACCGAATCCGGTAGCTGCATATTTCTCGAAGATTGGCTGGTGAAGCCATAGTTTCTCGCCATTTGCAGTGAAGCTACGCTCGGCATCTGTCAGTTGATGGCGGACTTGTTTTGCCGTGGTCGCCAAGGCTTTTCGGGGAAGTAATTTTCCCGACTCTAGGTCGCTTTGGAAGATTTGGAAGGATTCCGTATCGCCACGCTGAAGGAAATTATCGAAAACAAAATTTGCGATGCGATCATCTATTTTGCGTGACTCAAGTAACCGCCCATCCTCGTCCAGTATATTCACTTGTTGGTGACGAGCTAAGTGTCTGCCGGCTGTTTTTCCTTCAAGGCTAATCTCAGTTTCTCCTGTAGTTTGGCTTCTCATAAAGGTAACAACGAAACGCGGCGTGTCCATCTGCCGAATTATTTCGATTTCTCTTTGCGCGATCATGGTATTTGGGCAGTTGAGTTAGAGATATTTCTGCTGAATTGGCAGATTGAATGTTGAGTGCTCTGTACGTCGGGCGATCGCCATTAGCACAGCTTCCGATGGAGCCAGCTGTCGCTTGTTTGGTGAGATTTCTATTTGCTTCAACCCAACCTTATCTTTGTAGAAGGCACCTAGGAAAATCGAATCAAATCTATTTTGCCGAAAGTAATTATCGTAGGCGCAAGGCGAGAAATTCCAGAATCCATGATTTACTTTAGACATCGGGGCTGCCGAGACGATGTATCCTCCAATGCGCGCCATTCGACACATATTCTCGAACGCAGTACCTACGTTGAAGCAATGCTCCAAAGTTCCGGTATCTATCACGACGTCATATTTTCCATGATGGTTCACGCAAAGAGGCATGTTCAGATCAGCAATTATTTCTCCCCCACGTACCTCGGCAAAATCAAAGAAATCGGTCTCACATCCGAGCTTGTCGAAAAGATCGGATGTCTCGATGATCTCGGTTAGATGAGGCATTGAGTGCCATTTACATATTTTTTCTGCGTCATCGCGAAGGCGATAGCTAGCGGTTGCTAAGTGTGGGTAGTGCTTTGATATCTGCCCCCGAGTTACTAGAACATCTGGATATGAAAGACATCCGACGCGCATAACAGCTGTTGGATCTGGTAGCGTGCGGCGCGCCGTATCCATGGCCGAACACATAACACCAAAATAAAGATCGTCTATGGCCATTTCAAGCGGTCCTTTTACTAAGTTGTTGTATCAAACATTCTGATACCCGTTCCGCTTCCTTTAGGGTCATGGTAGGTCCAATCGGCAGGCTAAGAACTTCGGTTTGCATTCGCTCTGCTATTGATAGTGAGCTCATAGTTGCCATGTGTCCGGCATACGCTTTTTGTTGGTGGGGAGCGATCGGATAGTGGATCAATGAGCCAATACCTGCATCCGAAAGTGAAGCGGCAATTTGATTACGTTCTGGGTGACGTACCACGAAAAGGTGCCAGGAACTATTACAGCTTGGTAGAACCTTCGGCAGGCTGATTCCAAAAACCTTGCTTAAAGCTGAAAGGTAATGCTTAGCTATTTCATTGCGATGCGCGTTGTCGTTATCAAGCATTTTCAACTTTTCGGTTAACAGGGCGGCTTGAAATTCGTCAAGGCGCGAATTGAATCCTAAAACGTCATTAACATATTTTTTTCGCGATCCGTAGTTGCGCAGTGTCCTAATCTTATCTGCAAGCATGTCGTCATTTGTCGTGACGCCACCAGCATCGCCAAGTGCGCCCAAGTTCTTCCCGGGGTAGAAACTAAACCCAGCTGCATGGCCAAGGGAGCCGGTACGATGGCCTTCGTAGGTCGCTCCATGCGCCTGCGCTGCATCCTCAAGCACTTTTAGGCCGTGTTTATCGGCAATCGCCATGATTGGTGCCATGTCACATGGTTGACCGTACAGGTGCACCGCTATAATTGCCCGCGTACGTGGTGTAATCGCTCGCTCAATTCGGTTTGGATCGAGATTGTAGGTCTCTGGGTCTGGCTCCACCGGAACTGGTAGGGCACCGGCGTGGCTAACAGCCAGCCAAGTAGCGATATAAGTATTGCTAGGTACAATTACTTCATCACCAGGTCCAATATTCCATGCACGCAAAACGAGATGGAGCGCATCGAGCCCATTGCCAACACCAATGCAGTGACGAACGCCACAATAAGAGGCGAAGGCCTCCTCGAAAAACGAGACTTCCTGTCCAAGTATTGCCCACCCGCTGTCAAGCACACGGTCCAATGCCGCATGCATTTGATCCCGATGCCGGAGATTAATTGCCTTCAGGTCAAGAAATGGTATGCACGATGTCATGCTACCCTCAAATCTTGGACATGTTGAAGGAAAATGTCGTAGTCGCGGATATAGTCGTTAGCGTCATATAAGTGTGATGAGAATACAATCAAAACAGCATCAGCTGAATATTTGTACTGTACGCCCCATTTCATCGGGGGGAGATGGACGCCAAGTGAGGGGCGGTCCAAGCTGATTTGGGCCCTCTCGTAGCCATTGTCGAGTACGAGTTGTACAGAGCCAGCGACACACATTACGAATTGATGGCACTTGAAGTGAGCGTGCTCCCCTCGGACCTCACGACCTGGCACGCCATAGACCCAAAAACATCGCTTGACTTCAAAAGGTACGTCTTTTTGAAACTCGACTACCGAGAGGTTGCCCCGGAGGTCCTCGATCCGTGGAAGTTCGTGTATGAAGCACCCGGCTAGCTCGGTTATTTTGTTCCCTGCAGTTGAAAGTGAGTGAGGATTGGCTTTCAATCGATGAGTGTTATCGGTGTCGACGTAGCCAGTAATGACTGCAGGATTGCCAATCACGATTCCGTATGCTGGAACATTTCGAGTCACCACGGCACCGGCGGCGACCATCGCATGCTCGCCTATAGTGACGCCTGGTAAGATGGTTGCATTGGCGCCGATGCTTGCGCCTTTACGCACCACAGTTCTTGAGTATTCGCGTGGCCTCTGTAGGCTTCGTGGAAATGGATCGTTGGAGAAGGTGACGTTGGGGCCGATGAAGACATCGTCTTCAACTTCTAAGCCATCCCAAAGCTGAACGCCAGATTTGATTGTAACGCCATCGCCAATAGTTACGTCGTTCTCGATAAGGACATGAGCGCACAGGTTGCAGTTTCTACCGATGACGGCACCAGGGAGTACAACACAATATTGCCAGATACGCGTGTTCGAGCCTATTTTCCTGCTCTGTACGTCAGATTGTGGGTGAATTTTCATTTTTACGATCCAGTCACTAGCTTGAAAAATTGCTCATATTTTGGACTGTCAAGAAATATGATTTTTTCTCGTGATGTTGGCGTTCGCTTCTCACCTCTTGTCCAACGCCTAAAGCAATCAGTTGCCGCATCAACATAGTCCGTCTCTGTGTTAGATATGAGCCAATTCTTGTCGAAGCGATTCGCTTGTTCTGAGTCCTGAAAATAAAACGTTGGTAAGGTATTTTTATCCCAAAGAGATATGACGGGTGTGCCATGCGAGAGGGCTTGCATGCCTGTAATCCCGCAGCCAAAGGGAAAGGTTTCAAGAAAACAGTCAATCAAGTTCGTGTAGAGTTCTGTGTCCACCCAGCCTATGAACATTGCTTGGTCAGTCACGCCGTAATCGGTAAATATTTTTTCGATGACGGGGGATATCTCCCTACCTGTGAACATGAATATACTATCTGGACATCTTTTGAGTATCTGGGCTACCGCAGTTACAAATTTAGGTGAATTGAATTTTTCGTCTCGTGCAATTGAAGCAAATAGGAATTTATCATCGTATATTCCCCGAAGGTTTGCGCGAGTATTTGAATCACGCTCCTTGATCTGAACTGCCAGTGGTGGTTGGAAAGCTAGCCAAGGCTTGCCATGAATTTTTACGATTCCATCGCACTGTTTCGTCATACCAATATGGGTAACTTCTTTACCCAGATGTACTGCATGGAATTTCACCGACCAGAATACCTGTCGAATTGCGATGCGATAACCAAAGATAAAGTGAGCCCATATCGGCGACGATAGCCATATAGCCGTACCAGTATTTTCTGAAATTAATGTTTTTCGCAACCATGATGTAAGTGACAGAGGCTGTGATTTATCTGCGGGTGTAATAGCCTCGATACCAATATCAGAGAGGCGGCGTAAGAGGTCGGGTTGGCAGGGTGTCAAACCCACAAATATCAGCCGTAGATGAGCGTAGCGACGCCTCCAGTCCTCCATCACCAGAAGCATGACTTCGGTGTGCCCGAGGAGCACTGAGTTATGCGCAACGAAAGCTATACAGTCCGGATCGCCGGTCATTATCGGTCCTGGCGACATGCGGCGGCCTGCCGACCACATCGAAGAAGTATGGTGGCTAAAGCATGCCGAATAGTGCTCATCGGACTCTGTCTTTTTGACGAGTTTTTGGTACCACAAGGCCTCTAGAGCTAGTGCAAGTTCGACGCTCCCGGATTTGCACATGTTTCCAAGCGCACGTCCCGTTGATTCAATGGCATCGTGGTAGGTCTTCTGGTCGCCAGAGGCAAATGCAGATGCGCCCATATCAAGCTGCTTGTTAAACAACTGGATTTCCTGTTTCAGAACTTGATTCGCCGATGACGATTGCATTATGAATCTTTCGGGTCGTAGGTCATGCTGCAGCTTTTTGTTTTTCGCTGCGTTGATATGTTGTAAGCTCTCTTGACCATAAATCTGCGAAGTCACATTCCATCTTGTCCTCGAACCAAGGACCTCCTAAGGTGTAATGCACCGCATTCAGCTTGTCATACTGCGCGGGATACCAACCCTCCAGATAATTCCAGCCCCTGTCCAGCTCTCCAATTTCGTTGTCATTTAACCAGCTGAAGCGATGTAAGTACGACGGCTCGGCAGAATTCACGACTGCGGGTGTCAGTGCTTGCACAGCGGGGTGAGCGCAATTGAAAACAATGAAAGACGACCAGTTTTTTCGTGGGTACGCATACTGAATACAGCCATCCATTTTGTGTGTATCGGTAGGCTGATAATCATGTTTGACGACGGAGACGGCCTTGGTTGGGTCGATCTGATCGAGCACGCCGCGTATGTCTGTCAAAAAAAGGAAATCACAGTCCACAAAAATAGCAAAGCCAGAATGACCAGCCAATGTCGGTGTCAGGAATCTAGTGAGGCTGAATTCGGTGGCTGCTTTGGTATCAACTGCGCGTGTGTAAATCCCTTGCTCGCGCAGTTCTGATTGAATCAGCGGCGTT
Source organism: Burkholderiales bacterium (assembly GCA_005800405.1). Taxonomy (GTDB): domain Bacteria; phylum Pseudomonadota; class Gammaproteobacteria; order Burkholderiales; family Burkholderiaceae_D; genus Pernthalerella. The sequence continues at coordinate 15,254 of SYFN01000234.1, read as the reverse complement.
ACCGAAACCTGTTTCGGGTCGGTACGCGTCAATATCGAGTGACGGCAGACCTCCCAGGCGATATCTTCGCGTGGGTCCCATCCTACGAATACTTTGAGTTCCATTTGCCACTCCTGTACGGTCGTTGTCCGACAGGGTTGCAAGTTATGTGCCAAATAGAATTTAGCGCTGGATCAGGTATTGTTCTTTCAAACGCCGGTCAGGTTTTGCCGTTTCGGCAGTTGGGCGGCAGTGCGCTGCCGCTTTGCCGGCGCCGGGCTGGTCAGACTAAGTCCGCTATGCCTTTTAGCATTAGGGCGGCCTTATCGACGACAGAATCCCATTGGCCAGGCTCTGTCTGGCGTAATAGCGTGGCGCTTGAATACCAGGGGGAGGTTATTGAATCCAGATGCCAGTACCACAGTGGCGTGTGGTGCGCCAGAAGGATCATGGTGGGTTTGCCCAGCGCGGCAGAAAGGTGTGCAGTGGAGTTACTGACCGTTATGACAATATCGCAGGCCTCGATCAGTGCTGCCAGACCGTCAATATCATTTTGGTTATCGATACTGTCCAGATGTGCGATATCGATACCAGTGCTGGCTTTGATTACCAGTCGCTCATCTTGGGTATTGCCGTACTGCAGATCGACGAATTGAATACCGGGGATTTGTAGCACGGGTCGCATTGTTTCCAGTGTGATGCTTTTACTCGCGCCTGTTTCAGGATTTTTGCTACTCCAAGACAGACCGCATATGAGTTTCCCGTCTTGTCTTATGCATTGACGCAATGTGCTAGCTAGGCTTGGATCAGCTTTTAGATAAGTCGAAGGTACTCGGGAGAGACTGGCGGGCTCCCGCCGAAAAATCTTACCGAGACTAGCGATTTGGATCTGCGCTCCGAAAAGCTGCTGTCCTGGATCGAGCCCCGCGATCTCGGTGGGCAAAACAAAGTCTGAACCAGGAAACGAACGTTCGAACAAGGCCTGAAGTCGACCATCAAGGCACACAAAGCTTTCCACGTTTGACGCCTGTAGATCGGCTAGCATCGCACCATAGAAGATCTGATCGCCTAGCCCTTGCTCGGGCAAGACGAGCAGTGGTTTCTTAAGCTGGCCTCCGTCCCAATTGAGCGCTTGTCGCGGAATCGAATGTCTCACGTGCTTGCCGTCGGCGGTACCGCACTTTAGCCGATACTCATACAAATCCCATCCCTCGGCCAGTTGTCCCTGCGTGAGCAGAGCAATCGCCTTGTTGTAACAGGTATGCGGATGATCAGGTGACATCGCCAGCAGCCTGTCGTAGCAGGCGATGGCTTGATCCATCTGGTTCTGCTCTTTGTAAGTGTTCCCGAGATTTTTTAGTGCTTCAAAGTGGTCTGGACGCAACTGTAGTGCAACACCAAAAGCTTCACTCGCCTCTGGGAGCCGGCCCACCGCACGCAGGGCATTACCCAGGTTGAAGTGGATAAGGGCATTATCAGGTTTGACTGATTTTGCGCGACTGATCAGTTCTACGGCTTGTGCATAATTCTTCGACTGAAACTCTGTCACACCTAGCATATGCAGCGCCTCCGCTTGGCGTGGGATTAGCTTGAGTACCTGTCTATAGAGTGACTGTGCTTCTGAAATTTTTCCTTGTTGATGGTGCGCTTTGCCCTGGCTAAATAGCGTCTTTGCTTTGACGATGGCTGGCGCAGTTGCGGAGTGGCTCATGATGAAAACGCGCTGGCAAACTCGCTCAATGCCTGGGTACCAGTTGCAATGACATCCTGCCAGTCGCCAGGTTGTGTCTGTCGCAGCAGTACAGCTGATGGATACCAGGGGCTGTCGTTACGGTCGATATGCCAGTACCAGAAGAGGGATGGCGACGCCGGTAGCATCACGATCACGGGTTTGCCCAAGGCCGCAGCAAGATGGGCGGTGGTATTGGAGACGGTGACGACGATGTCACAAGCGCTGATGAGAGCAGCTAGTGCATCGATGTCGTTAAAGTTGTCGATATCTTCGAGTTTCTGCAAATCTAGTGGCTGAGTCGCTAAAAGCTCAGCTCGTTCTACCGAGGTATCGCCGTACTGTAGATCGACAAAGCGGATTCCAAGCAATGACAGCATGGGTAAAAGCGTCGACAGCCTCAGGCTTTTGTCGTGTCCGAATTCATCATTCTTGCTACGCCAGGAGAGACCACAGACCAGCTTTTTGTGTTTTGCAGGCTGGGTTTTGTACAGGCGCTCTTTTAGTGTGGCTATTTGTTGTCCATCTGCGCGAAGATAACCGTGCTGTACGCGCGCCATGTCACTGGCATCGCGCCTGAAAAACTGTCCCAAGCTACCGATATGGGTTTGCGCTGCAAAGTGTCTTTCCGCAATGCAGGTTTTTTCGTCGATTTGCGCGGGCGAGAGAAAGTGCAGTTGCTTGAACGAACGTGCCATCAAAGGTATCAGGCGCGGTTCGAGACAAACCGTGGATCCCGGCATCTGGCGCTCAAGATCGCCAAGCATACCTGCATAAAAAATCTGATCGCCCAAGCCCTGTTCAGGCACTACCAGCAGACAACCATTCATATCACTACCATCCCACTCAGGAGCGATCTGGCGAATGGCTCTGGACTGGCCGCGTCGTACCGTTACATTCCACCGCAGTCGCCACGCATATTCCCGCCATCCCTCGGCGAGATGGCCGTTAGCTAGCAAGAGCAGGGCGCGGTTGTAGTGAGCGTCTGCCGCGTCTGGGTTTATGCGCAGGGCTTGATCAAAACACGCTAGCGCTTGGGCCTTCTCGCCCAGTGCTTGCCAGGCCAGCCCGGAGACAGTAAGGGCATCGGTATAGTCAGGTTGAATCTTTAATGCCTGTTCAAGGCTGTCAAGCGAATCGACCCAGCGACCCAGCCGTCGTAAGGCGTTACCCCGGTTGTAGTGAGCGACGGCTACATGCGGCGCCAGCGCAATCACACGTTCATAGGCAGCGAGCGCTTCTTCCAGTTGACCCAGTTGCAGCAAAGCGCTGCCGCGATAGGAGTGGGCATTCGGGTTATGGGGTACCAGCTTCAATGCACGATTCGCAGCTTCCAGTGCCTCGCGATATCGCGTCATCAAAATCAATACAAGAGATTTTTGTATCCAAGCTTTGACGTCCTTCGGTGCTCTGGCCAGTAAATGATCAAGATCGGCCAGCGCTGCCTCAGGCTGACCAGAAGCGATATGGACTTGCGCTGAATTGAGCAGCGCCGGCTGTCGTTGTGACAGAACAGCGCCCACCTCAGGCGACCCCTGCGAGTGTCAGGGTGACTGCATCGATAACGCTTGGCCAGTCGCCGATTTCTTCTTTTCGTAATAGACGGACGCTCGGATACCATGGGCTATGGTCGCCCTTGCGATGCCAGTACCAGAAAACTACCGAGGCCTGTGGTAGGAGTACGATTGTGGGCTTGCCGAGAGCGGCCGCGAGGTGAGCGGTTGTATTACTGACCGTAACGACGATGTCACAAGCATTAATCAGAGCGGCGAGATCATCAATGTCATTAAAGTTATCGATATCATCAAGTTTTTTTATCTGTTTGCCCGTTCTTTCTTCAAAATCTTGTCGTTCGGCTTGTGTGTCGCCATACTGCAAATCAACAAAGTCGATGTCGGGCAAACACAATGCTTGTGATAGCGTCTCTAAAGATAAGCTTTTTCGTTCTCCATGGTCAGCATTTTTACTGCGCCAAGAGATACCACAAAGCAAGCGGCCTTTTTGTTTGACTCGTTTGCGAAGTTGGGCGGTTTTATCAGAATCGGCGAGCAGGTAGGATGGATGTATTTTTACTAATGAGGCATCATCAGATCGATAGAATCGCCCCAAGCTACCTATATAAATCTGCGCATCAAAATTATTCGCCTTCTTTACCTCTATGCCAGATAGAAAATGAATTTCTGGAAAGCTTCTCTTCAGAAGTGGGATCAAGCGTTGATCTACGCAGACGGTGATCAACTTCACGTCTGACTGCAAATCATTGAGCATGTTGGAAAAAAATATCTGGTCCCCTAGACCTTGCTCGGCCATCACGAGCAAATGTCCATCAAAAGTAATGCCATCCCAATCCGGAGCTTTTTGAATTATTTGTGGCCGTACGTGTTTTATTAACAGCTCGCTGGGATAAAGACGCCACTCGTACAATTTCCATCCCAGAGACAGCTGACTATCCAGCAAAAGTGTCAGCGCTTTGTTGTAATTCGCTTCGGGATGATTTGGATTGAGTGCGAGCGCCTTATTGTAGTAAAGCAAAGACTCTTCCAAATGGTCTATATCTTTTAATGAAGTGGCGCAATTGATCAGGGCTTCTATATGTTCAGGATTAATGATCAGGGCAGTTTTGTAAGCATCAATCGCGCCTTCATTATTACTCATGTCCCGCATCACATTCCCATAGAGGAAATGCGACTCTGCGCGACGAGGTTCCAACACGATGGCCTGCTCAAGGGTGCAGGCAGCGATTTCAAATTCTTTCAACTCTTTGTGTGAGACAGCTTTGCCAATCAACGCATCCACATACCCCGGCTGAAGGCGTATGGCATTACCATAGGCCGTGACTGCTTCTGCATACGATTGCAGCGCGAAGTAGGTCTTACCAAGGTTGTAGTACTGGTGAGGACCGCCGCCCCGCATTGCGATGGATTTTTCCATCAAGGTGCGTGCTTTTGTGAAGTATTTCAGATCAAAATAGGCGAGAGCCAGTATCGATATCGCCTGTGCATCTTCCGGGTATGTCTTCAGATATTTTTCAATATTGGCTCTTGCCATCTCGGGTCGCTGGGTCTCACTGCCCACCAGTCCCAGCAGATAGGTCGCCTGCAGATTGCCGGGCTCAGTCAGTAGCAAAGATTGATACAGAGCCTCGGCACTGACCAAATTGCCTTGCTGATGCAGTTTCACGGCGCGCTTGAACAGCTCGCTGCTGCCTGTTGTTACGGGCGGTTTGCTTTGCGGCGTGGCTGGGCGTGATTTCAATCGTGTCGACACGGCGGCTCTCGCTCTGTTAATCAGTACCGCAATAAAAGCAAACAATGTGCCTGACGGTATTTCTTCATTCTTGAAACGATTGATGGGTGCGGCCATGGTTTGCCGCCAGGCCTTGCCGCTCCGGTGAAAGTCTGCCGCTGGCGCAACGGCTGTCACTTGAAGAGGTAATCCGTCCTATTTAGCGATAGCTCGAACGTCACTGGATCCCGGCGCAGGCCGGGATCCAGTGACTTTGATTGCGATGCAGGCGTTTTGAAAATTGGCCGTTGATTACCCCACGGCGGCCGACCTCGATTGATGACGCTGTTGTCCCGACACCCTTGATCAATCATCCGGCGTTGTACTGCGGTGAGGTCAGGAGATCTTGCGTCCAAATCCTGTCGATTTTCTTGGCACCGTAATTGCTTTAGTGGATCCAGAAGACTTATGCCGCAAGGCAATAACGGCAATTTGGCCGGATTAATTTTTGAAAAAAATCACAGGAGTCCAACCATGCAGAACCTCGCCCAAGTCATGATTTCTTTCGCCGAAAACGGTCAGGCTTTTAGTGCCATGCACGTGTCTCATTATTCGCCGCACGATTTTCGGATTGCGATTCAGGCGCTCATGGGTGAAAACCGCGATGCGCTCGCGTATGCGTTGGGCGACGCAGGGCTGGCGCTGTATCCGGAAAGTGAAGACATCCTGGCTATCACCAGCTTGCTGGCAGTGGTGCGCGAAGACTGGCCGCAGGCAGTCGATCTGCTGCGTCAGCTGATGGAAATGCAGGGCTCCGACACGACCGTATTTACTCATTCGATGCTGATTCGCTCACTGCGTTGCAATCTGGATTTGGCCGAGGCCTTCGAGGCCTGTGGCGTGGCACTGGCGATCTACCCCCAACACCCTGAACTGCTCAAGGAATATGAGGCATTGGCGGAGGCTCTCGGCTTGGGTGCTGTCTCGCGGATGTGATCATTTTGGCAAGCTGCAAGACATTGCTGGAAAGCCGACAAAACTTGCCGGCAAAAGTTTGCAGGCCTAAGCAACGGGAGAAAAAAATTTTTAAGTTATTGTTTTAAATAAAGTTTTTATCTTGGCACAACGTTTGCTTCGATATTTGTATCAATGAGCAATCGGCTCAAATCGAATAACGCAAGCTAAAGACGCCGTAAGGAGAAATCGAGCATGGCAGTCATCAATACAAACGTGAAGGCGCTGGTGTCACAGTCTGCGCTGAAACGCACCGAGGGGACGATGTCCAAGGCGATGGCACAGCTGTCGACGGGCAAACGGATCAATACCGCCGCCGACGATGCGGCTGGCTTGGCTATCGCGACGCGCATGACTCATCAGATTCGTAGCTTGAATCAGGCGATCCGGAATGCGGGTGATGCGATTAACCTGATTCAGACGGCCGAGGGTGCGACCAACGAAATCACGGACATGATGCAGCGTATGCGTGAGTTGGCAATCCAGGCAGTCAACGACACCAACGACAACGCCCAGCGCAGCTATCTCGATCTCGAATTCCAACAGCTCAAGGCTGAAATTGTTCATATCTCCGAGTCCACTGAATGGAACGGCTTCCCGCTGTTGAGTGGTACGGCGGGTGAGCGCGTCGGCGAGATGCCTGTGTATAAGACGACGTCGGTGAGTCAGTTTGGTGATGTGTTCATCAATCCCACGACGACGCGGACGGTGTCGGGGGCAGACGGTGGTGAGAAACAAGTACTTACTTTCGACGGTACTCCAGCGACTGGCACGATCAAAGTTGCTGGTGTTGATATTACGATTACTGCCTCTGATGACGATACGCTGACCACCTTCGCGGCAAAAGTAAAAGCGGGTTTGGAGGCAGATTCGAGCTTTGATCCGACTACATCGGGACGTACCATTACCCCAGCAGCGGGCGTGCTTACAATCACCTATGCGGCGAGCGATGGCAATATTGGCGACATCGCGGTTGATGTTGGCGCTACGGGCGTTACATCGGCTGTCACAACAAGCCGCGACGCTGTGGTCTCCGCAGCGGAATCTTTTTCCAGTAGCGGTACATTTCTCAAGAGTGGAGCACTGAATTTCAGTGTTACATCCACTGGTGTGGTCAGTGCATCCTTCATCACCGCAGATAATCAGACTATTACATTGACTGGCACAGCCTCGGCATCTAACGGCACGGTTACCTTTGATAGCGCCACGGGCAATAACAGTCAGGTTATTTCTGAAGATCTGGTTTACACATTTAAAGATACCGATGGCAATACGGAGGCATTTACCAGCCGCGCAGTAGGGCTGTCGGTTTCAGTCGAGGGCAGCATTCCTGCTTTGCGTGCGGGTGATTTGCGCATCAATGGTGTTGACATCGGGGCTTCCTATGCAACCGATGATCCATATTCGCTGGTTAATAACGCAGCAGGTAGTGCCATTGCGAAGGCGGCTGCGATCAATCGTCTGGCCGGTAACATCGGTCTTACCGTTGGTGAATCGCAAACCCTGACGTTAACGGGCGTTCCCAGTACCGGTACGATAACTGTAGGTGGCGTGAGCGTTCAACTCACTGCGGCTGAGAACACTTCAGTTCTTGCTGCAGCGAAGATCGCATCTACACTTCGCGCAAGTACGCAATTCAATCCAGCTTCGGGTCGTGTTGTCACCTACGCACCGGGTGGGTCAACGATTAACATCGATTTCCCTGTTTCCGAGCGTAATGTTGGAAAAACGGAGTTTTTGCCAGGAACTACGGGCTTGTCAGCTATCGTTGATACGACTCAGGAATACAGCACTATGCGTCCGGGTACGGGTGTCTATGCGAAGGTGAATGAAAATGTTTTCACCGGTCGCTCGATGAGTGCAGAGTCGGTCGTTGAGGGTGTTGTTTTTATCAACGGATATGCTTCCGCCGACATCACAACAATTTTGAACAACACGCGCGCGACGCGTGAACACGTCGTGAATGCCATCAATGCGATTGCGGCAAAAACTGGCGTGAAGGCTCTCGATACGGGCTACGACTCCAAAGGTATCACGCTAGTCGCAGCTGATGGCCGCAATATTGAGGTTCGCTTTGATACTGATAGTAATGCCGATTTGTTTGGCGAACGCATCGGTTTGCGTCAGGGCGTCCATAGTGGGACTTATTCCCTGGAATCCAAGATTCCAACACCCGTGGTGATTTCCAGCGCGACTACTGGCGATGTGACTCGTACCGGCCTAATCGAAGGCAATTTCACCAAGAATCAATCCGTGTTCAATACCAGTGCCAGGCCCATGGTAAATGCGCCTTCGGCGCAAGTCGCGTCGGTAGTGATTGGCGGCTCTGTCGGTTCGACCGACACCTACTCGGTGACAATCAATGGCACAACGTTTACCACGACGGCACCTGGAGCTGCTAGCACGCCGCAGGCAGAGCGAGATGATCTTATCGGCCTGATCAATGCCAACACCACACTAGGTGTTACGGCAGCTGCTGGGCGAACAAAAAACGAAATCCTCCTTACTGCATCGGAGCCGGGTACGCCGTTTACGCTTTCAGCGGACGAAGGTAGCACCGCCACCGGTACCATTACGACTTCGTCGGTGGTTGAGAACGGACCCTCTCAAGCTAAACCACTCAATGTTGATGACCTGGTTATCAACGGAATCAAGATACGCGCAACCACGACCGCAGATGACACTAAGTCAAGCTCCGTTGCTGGCAGTAGTAATCCCAGCGCAAGTGCTATTGCGATCGCTGCGGCAATTAATTCACACAGCAGCGAAACTGGTGTTCGTGCGCTTGCTAATCCCATAGTCAGCAAAGGTCTTTCGACAGTTACTTCGGTACCAACCACAGCGGCGAGTGGTGAAACCTACAATCTCTACATCAACGGCACAACAGTACCCGTCGTTTTTCTGCAGGATGAAACCGGTACAGCTCGTCGCGAGAAGGTGGTGGAGGCTATCAACGCCCGCACTGGCCAACATGGTGTCACCGCTTCCGACAACGGTAGTGGTGTAACGCTTGAGTCTGATGGCCGTAATTTTTCAGTATGGTTCGACTCGAACGACAAAAACGTGTCAGCTGCCAGCTTTGGTCTCGACAAAGGTGGTTCGGTTGCTCAGGTGTCTCGTGTGGCGATCAGTGGTACGGTAGCAGCAACTGATGAGGCTACGGTGGTCATCAATGGTGTCACCGTCACGAGCGCGGCGGCCGGCAGTACGCTTGCGGCTGATCTTGCGACTGCCCTGAAAACGGCTATTGATGCCAAGATCACCAGCGGCGACCTGAAAAACATTTCTGTTGCGGTCGTTGGCGATAATCTCGAGGTAACATCGACCGTAGCAGGTTCGCTATTCACCCTGACCGGTGCGGCCGTTACGCCGGTGGCAACTGCGTCTGCGACTTTGTCTCTGGGCACGGTAACTGCGAACAGTTTCGGCAACAATGATGTCACCGGTATCATCGACGGTGCTGCAACATCAACCTCTGCACGCACGCTCTACAGCACAGTGCGCCTGATTTCTGATCCTGCACTTCTGCCTGGCTTGCCTGCACCGGCCGGTGCGCCACCATCCGATCTGCTGGATGAACTCAAAGCGACCGGCAAGCCTTTCTCGATATCAGTGGGCGACAAGGGCTATGGTATTGACGCTAATTTTGCAGCACTGGGCTTCCAAGAGGGTACCTTCGGTGGCCGCTCCAGTGAAGACATGGATCCACCCAAGGTGGGTCGCCTGGCTTTTCAGGTGGGTCCCTCTGCAAACCATTACATCACTATTGATCTTGCCGATTTCGGCAAGGCGGGGACCATTACCGGCGAGATCACAGGTGACGTTGATCTGAATGTAGAAGATCGACGGGTTCGCATCAACACGCGCGATGGCGCATCGGCAGTGCTGTCATTGCTTGATGATGCAATGGACAAGGTCAATGCGACCCGCGCCACCATGGGTGCGGTGATGAATCGTATGGAGCATGTTATCAATAATCTGTCGAATGTATCGACCAACTTGTCGGCATCGCGTAGCCAGATCGAAGATGCAGACTACGCAAAAGCCAGTACCGATCTCGCCAAGACGCAGATCATGCAGCAGGCAGCAACGGCAGTGCTCGCGCAGGCGAACACCAGTCAGCAAACCGTACTCAAACTCCTCGGCGGCTGATCCCGTCTGGAGTGACACAGGCAGGACCACAAGTCCGGCCGCCGTGTCCTCTTCGCCTGTGACAAAATACGGGGGGTAGGGTAGTTTGCGCCGAGGTTGGTATGGATAACCATGACAAGCGCAGCCGCATCGCATTTCGGCTGCTTCGAATTTCACTGATTTCGATTGGGCTGTTTCTGGTGATGGCGGTGCTGCACCCCGAGCGCTTCCTGCCACCGGACATGACGCTGGGTGAGTTTTTTCAGGCTTTGCTTGGTGTTGTGATTTTGGCAGGGGTATTCGCTGCCGCGAGCTTTCGCGCCTGGAATGATTATCAGAACAAACGACGCAACAAGAAATGAACACGCCCAAGCTCACTGAACAGGAAGAGGCGCCCAACTGCTGGCAGTGCGGCCACTTTGCCGTAAGCTGGGATCCCAAGCTGCCTTACTCTTGCCGGCTGATGGGTTTCAAAAGCCGTATTCTCCCCGCCATCGAAGTACTGCGCGCTGATGGCCAACGCTGTCAGGGTTTCATGCGCAAACCTGCAGCCGCCACGGGCTGCAGCGAATCCCCCGCACCGACGACCATACGCAAGCTCGCATGAACGCCATCGCCAGGCTATCTGCCTTGATCGTGCTGCTAATCTGCAGCGCTGCACAGGCGGATATGGGCGTTGCAATGAAAGCGATCGAGCGCGGCCACTACGCGACCGCTGAGCGCGCATTGCGCAAGGCCGCCCATAAGGGTGACGTCCGTGCGCAGAATAATTTGGGTTATCTGTACGAGCATGGTCTTGGCGTCGCGCAGAGTTACTCGGACGCGCTTGTCTGGTATGACCGCGCTGCTCAAGCGGGACTGCCTGAGGCCCAGTACAACCTGGGAACGCTCCATCATCACGGCAGAGGAATCTCGCGCAATCATGATGTGGCGTACCAACGGTTTTCTTCTGCGGCGGCTGCGGGGTATACCGAGGCCGAATACATGCTGGGCGAATCCTACCGATCCGGTTTGGGCGTGAAAAAAGATGGCGCTCTTGCGCTGTCCTGGTACTTGAAAGCCGCTCGCAAAGGTCACCCTGCCGCCCAGCTGATGGCCGCATCGCTCTATTTGTCAGGCGAGGGCTGGCGCAAAGAGCCTGTCAAAGCATTGGTCTGGGCTGAGATTGCACGTGTCAATGCCGAACCTCAGGCCACTGCGCTGCTGGATAAAGCCGGCAAGGGTCTTGGGCAGGAAAGAATATCCGAGGCGCTGGAATTGGCTGCGCTTTGTTTGCGAAGTGCTTACCAGGATTGTCCGGAGTGATTTGTCTGCTCCTTACACGGGATCGATCCGAAGTATCAAGGTCATCGGGTTCACCGGTGATGCCTTGAATCCGTAGTACTCATAGAACTCTCTCGCACGGTGGTTCAGCGCATGCACCAGCATTGCTCTGACCCCTGTGTTTGAAGATACTCGAACGTAGCGACTCATCTCGTCGTGTAGCAATGCCGCCCCAAGTTTCATTCCTTGCGCGCGGACGTCGACTGCCAGACGTGCCAGAACCCTGACGGGTATCAAATTTGGCATGGTCTGTCGAAAGGTACGAGTGGTATTTCGCGAGCTGCGCCCTTCGGAAAAATTAAGCGATACGAAACAGGCGCCAGCCGTCTCTCATCTTCCTCATCGTGAATTTCCACTCGGTCTGCTGCCGCTTCGCGAAGTGGATGGCAGAAATACGCGCACTCTCTGCTTTGCGATGATCCGTTATTAAAAAACTATCTCCAACCAGCATCTCGGCAAAAGGATACCGGCTGCGCAGCGCCAGCTCAAACTCGGGTCTTGGTTTTTCAATCGTGAGCATGGGTTAAATCATTACCAATCATTTCGCCTGACGCAGTCCTATCTTACCTAATCGGTTGCCGCCGATTTTTCTTGAGGGCCTGGGCCGGTTTTTTTGATGTCGATGGGTTTTTTTATGCCCGAGTCATAGCATTCTGAAAATTTTTCCCGGTGCGTTTCCGAAGATTTGAAAACTTTAGCGCCAGCAAGCGTAATTTGTGTAAATCACCGTAATACGCGTAATTTTCGCTAAAGTTTTTCGAGTTGCTGTTTTTTCTTGCTAACCTCGCCTCAAATATGGCCAATGGCGAGGACCCCAATGACGAAAATCAGTCACGCAGCATCCCCACCCGAGTTGGCCTTGGCCAAGGGGTTCTGGGCGTTGGCCGCAGTTCGCGTGGCAGATGACCATCCCTTTGTTGTTTCGACTTTTGTATTTTTCGGGGGATAGCGCCCATGTTGTCTCTAAATACAAATATCAACGCCATGATGGCCGCTAATGCGTATTCGAACGCGTCAACGGCCTATGCCCAAGCAAGTCAGCGCATCAGCACGACGCTGGCCATCAACAGCGCGAAAGACGACCCGGTAGGTTTGGCGATCGCCAACCGCTGGAAGGCGCAGATCGCCTCCTACGCAAAGGCGACTGACAATATCAACGCCGGCATTTCAGCGGTACAAATTGCCGATTCCGCTTTGTCGGAAATTGCAACCATTCTCACCACCATGAAAACACTGGCGACGTCGTCGGCCAGTGGAGCCACCAGCAGCGCTACCCGCACCAGCAACCAGGCGCTGCTAGAGACTTACATGGATCAGATTGATTCGATTGCGGCTAGCGCTGAGTACAACGGCACATCGTTGCTTAATGGGGATACGCCCTACATCAAAGTACAAACCGGGATCAATGCAGGCGACACAACGACCTTGAATTTTTCTTCGGTACTTTCGTCTGCATTGGGTACTGGCAGTCCTTTGGCGCTTACTTCGCTGGGCGGTTCGACCACGGCACTGGCCTCAGGAGATCTGCTGATCAACGGCTATACGATAGGTGCATCGCTGTCATCCTATGACAGCTATTCCTATGCATCGAATTCGGGCAGCGCCATCGCAAAAGCAGCGGCGATCAATCTGATGACTGATTACACCAATGTAGAGGCAGATGTGGGTGAAACGACGCTTTCAGGTAGTGCGATGACCGCCAATGGAACGGGTACCGCTGGAACGATCACGATCAATGGCACAGCGATTTCGCTTACCTTGGCCGCAAGCAATGATTACGCGACCAATCGCGCCGCTGTTGTGTCGGCAATCAATCTCAACAGCGGTCAGACAGGCATTACCGCCACAGACACCTACAGTTCCACGCTGGGAGTCACCCTGACTGCGGACGATGGGCGCAACATTACGGTGGCGTTTGATGGCACGAACCTAACTGCTTCCAACACCGGCGTGGGGGCCGCAGGTACTTACGCAGGTACCTTTACCCTCAGGAGCCTCGATCAGACCGATATTGTCCTCAGCAGTAATGTGGGCGGCACGATTGCCAATGCAGGTTTCAACATTGGGACCTACAATAGTAACGTCGCGCAATTCTCTACAAAAAAGCGTGCAGTTTCCACCTTGGCACCCACGGCACTTTCGGCGGGTGATCTGACGATCAACGGCTACGCTATCGGTGCCACGTTAACGTCGGACGATACCGCCTCGGATGCAACGGCAACTTCTTCCACGAAAGCAGCCAGCGCAATCGCGATGGCGGCAGCGATCAATCGCCAGACATCCCTGACAGGGGTAACTGCTGCAGCCAATCCGAATGTCGTGGTGGGTACGGGATTTTCGGCAGCAGCGGTCAGCACGATTTACTTGAACGGCAAAACGATTACTGCCGGCTTGACGGCCGCCTCCACCATCGATAGCGTGGTGACGCTCTTGAACACCTACACTGGAAACACCGGCGTGACAGCGGCGAACAACGGCAGCGGCGTCACTCTGACCGCATCAGACGGCAGAAATATTTCGATTGCCACAGATACCGGCAACGGCGCTGCTGTCGGTGTTTCTGGGATATCAGCGACGACTGCTGCGAATGCTGCGACCTACATCGCGACCGTCAAGCTCTACTCGGATGCGACATTTACCGTGGGTGGCGGTACCGAGGGATACAGTGATTTCACAACGCTGGGTTTTGTGGCTGGCACCTACGGTGGCTCATCGGATGACACGCGCGTCTCAGAGCTTGATATCTCCACACAGACAGGTGGCAGTAATGCCTTGACCGTGCTTGAGGACGCCATTGATATGGTGTCTTCTTATCAGGCTCTGGTTGGCGCTCAGGAAAACGTCCTAGGTTATCAAAGTGATTATGTTGACACCACGACCGTAGCCGCCACAACCGCTTACGGCAACATCATGGATTACGATCTGGCTGCCGAGACCACCGCGCTGGCATCAGCACAGATCAGGCAGAACGGTGCGATGGCCATGCTCGCACAGGCAAATATTTCGCAGGACATGGTGGCTTATCTGTTAAAGCAATACATCAGTTAAGCGCGAAGTGGTTTGCAACTGGGTGCCCAACGATATTGGTTGGTGAGTTGGTCCGGATTCTTTGTAAGCTACGCCGTAAATTCCGGAATCCCGTACCGTAAATTACGGAATCGAAGCCCGTTTAATCCGGAATGAAGTCCCGCCGCGCCACTTTCTTACATAGCCCTCAGATCAACCGCACCAGATCGCCATAGTCCGCCAGCGCCCGATCTGAGGTCAGCAAAAACATCGGCTCCGCCATCGCCTGTGCCACTAGCATCCGGTCAAACGGATCGCGGTGATGATCAGGCAGCTGCGTCAATTGCAGTGTATGCGCCATGTTCACGGGCAGAGCACTCAGGCCATTCATGCTCATGCCCTCAACCAGCGCCTGAGGCGCCACGGGCAATTTGCCAGCGCGCCATTTGATGCCAGCTTCCCAGATGGACACCACGCTCACAAAGACCTTATCAGCCTCTTCGATCATCTGATGCGCTCGTTGTGGCAGAGCAGGGGAGTCGACCAGCCACCAAAGGTAAATGTGCGTATCGAGCAATAGGTTCACGCTTTGCCCTCGAAGGCATCGAGCAGGCCCTCAGGCAGGGGCTCAAAAAAGCTGTCCGGCACTTCGAAAAGGCCCTTCATGCTGCCTGCTTTGCGAGACGGCCTCTGATTTTCTAATGCCACCAGTTTCGCGACCGGCTTACCGGCCCGGGCGATGATGACTTCTTCGCCGCGTTCGGCGGCTTCAATGAGTTTGTACAATTGTGTTTTCGCTGAATGAATATTGATCGGATCCATCGCTGCCTCGGCTCCTGAAATTATT
>SYFN01000233.1 GCA_005800405.1 Burkholderiales bacterium | reverse complement strand
TCTTGAGCTCAATCTCGCGCAGCTTGGCCACGATCTGCTCGGGCTTTAATCGAACACCTTTAGGCATCACTGACTCCTTTTGAATAATAAAAAAGTAATATTATTCTCACTCAATCCGGATCAGTTTTTAAACGCAGGTCAAAAGGCTGCTACGGCCTCGAGCACACTGACACCACGGCCGGTACCCAGATTCACTGTAAAACTGTCCGCTTGTCTGAATAGTCGCTCCAGCGCAGCCAGATGTCCGCGCGCCAGATCCATCACATGAATGTAATCGCGCACCCCGGTGCCATCGGTTGTGGGGTAATCATTGCCAAAGATGGTGAGGTACTCGCGTCGTCCTACCGCGACTTGCGCGATATAGGGCATGAGATTGTTGGGTATGTCACGCGGATCTTCACCGAGCAAACCCGTTTCATGTGCGCCAGCCGGATTGAAATAGCGCAGCGTTGGAATGCGCCATTTGGTATCGGATTGCATGAGATCTGTGAGACATTGCTTGATGATGAGCTTGGTGCGGCCATAAGGATTGGTGACGGACAGCGGCGCATCTTCGGTTATCGGTACGCGATTTGGTTCGCCGTACACGGTGGCTGAGGAACTGAAAACCAGTTTGCGTACACCGTGCTGATGCAACGCGCGCAACAAGCTGATGGTACCGGCAATATTATTGTCAAAATAATTCAGCGATTGATGGACTGAATCGCCGACGGCTCTGAGACCTGCAAAATGAATCACTGCCGAGACTTCTTCTCGCTGCAGCAGTCGGCAAAGACTCACATGATCGCGAACATCGAGTACCTGGAATGGTAGTTCTGTACCCGTGATTCGGGCGATGTGAGAAAGTACGCGGGCCGGGCTATTGGAAAGATTATCGATACCCATTACACGCCAGCCGGCTTCGAGCAGGCTTACGCAAGTGTGAGAACCGATAT
Source organism: Burkholderiales bacterium (assembly GCA_005800405.1). GTDB lineage: Bacteria > Pseudomonadota > Gammaproteobacteria > Burkholderiales > Burkholderiaceae_D > Pernthalerella. The sequence continues at coordinate 8,187 of SYFN01000233.1, read as the reverse complement.
AGCCCGTGGCACCGGTGACGAGAACAGATCGTGTCATTCTGTACCCGTGTGCTGCCAGCGTGTCGGATGAAATGACTGGCTGCCAGTCGGTGCTGTCAATCACCGGAAGCCGTTGCAGAAAGTGATAAAACACTTCCTTTACCTCAGGGTGTTTCAGCGCGAACTCCACCGTAGCCTGTAGATAGCCTTGCTTGGTGCCGCAATCATGACGCTTGCCCTCAAATTGATAAGACAACACCGCCTCGGAATGCATCAGCTGTTCTATGCCATCAGTCAGCTGCATTTCACCGCCCGCACCGGGTTGCAGGTTGCGCAGATGACGAAAGATTGAGGGCGTCAATATGTAGCGACCCACCACGCCAATGTTTGATGGTGCGTACTCGGGCTGTGGCTTCTCGACGATGCCATGCAGTTTCAGGATGCGATCGGCCACGGGTGTGCCTTCGACAATACCGTAGGCACTGCTTTGTTCTATCGGTATCGCTTCCACGCCAATGATGCTGCTGCCATAGTGGGCGTGCAACTCGGTCATTTGTCGCATTACCGGTTTTTTTGTATCCAGCAAATCGTCAGCCAGTATCACGGCAAAAGGCTCGTTGCAGACCAGTCGCTCCGCGCACAGTACGGCATGACCAAGGCCCAGCGCCTCGGCTTGCCGCAGATAGAAGCATTGCACGTGGTGGGATTTGATCTCGCGTATGACCTGCAGCAGCTGATGCTTGTGCCGCATGGCGAGCTCAGCTTCAAGTTCGTAGGCCTTGTCGAAATGATCCTCGATCGCGCGCTTGTTGCGACCGGTAACAAAGATCATTTCAGTGATGCCAGCAGCAATTGCTTCCTCAACTGCGTATTGAATCAAGGGTTTATCAACCACGGGCAGCATTTCCTTGGAGCTGGCTTTGGTGGCTGGAAGAAAGCGTGTGCCTAATCCTGCAACAGGGAAGATGGCTTTACTGATTTTTTTTTCGCATGCTGATGAGGTTTTGGTAGCCGCAGAGGCAAACAGATTCATGAAAATAATGACAGTAATCACTGCTGCGATATCAAAACACCAGTCGATCAGCGAGGCATTGCGATAAGGCAGAACCGACTGCACCAGCTCGTCAATCAGACCGAGTAGCTCAATGATCTGCACACTAAGCAGCGATTGGGTCAGACGTCGTTCCCGCCACGACTGGAAACACAAGGCAGCCATGAAACCGTAAGCGAGCATATGAAGCGGCTTGTCGCCAAATCGATCTGACAGCGCATCTGCATGACCGGGGATAGCGCCAAGTACCAGCATGATGATGAAGAAGGCTAGCAGCAGGCACATCCACAAGGGTCGCAGTTGCATGCTCAGGCACGACCATAGACATCACTGAGACGGACAATATCGTCTTCGCCCAGATAACTACCGGACTGAACTTCGATCAGCTCAAGTGGAATTTTTCCGGGATTTTCGAGCGAATGAATCACGCCGACACCAATGAAGGTGCTCTGATTCTCCGTGAGCAGATAATCCTTCTCACCGTCGATCACGCGCGCGGTACCGGAGACGACAATCCAGTGTTCAGCTCTGTGATGATGCATTTGCAGCGACAGACGTGCACCGGGTTGTACCGTAATGCGCTTGACCTGAAAGCGCGACCCGTGACCAATGGCGTCATAGCTTCCCCAGGGTCGGGTCACCTGTTTATGTGATGTGGCCTCGCTGCGCTCTTGCTCAATAAGCCTGTGTACCAGCTGGCGAGTTTCCTGAGCACGCTCCTTATCCATGACCAGCAGCGCATCGGGTGTATCGACGATAACCGTATCCTTGAGACCAATGGCAGCGATTAGTCGCGTTTCCAAGTGCACCAGACAGCCTTCGCAGTCCTCAATGAGCCCATCGCCATGCACCGCATTGTCATGGCTGTCATGTTGTGCAATTTGCCAGACGGAAGACCATGAGCCAATGTCGGACCATCCAGCGTCAAGCTTCACCATCGCCGCATGGCGGGTATGCTCCATCAGCGCATAATCAATCGCAACGTTCGGTGATTGCGCATAGGCGGTGCCATCCAGACGCAGGAAGTCATCATCCATTTGGATACCATTGACTGCCTGTTCGCAAGCTCGCAGATCCTCGGCTGCATAGTGAGCAACTTCATCAGTCAGTTGACTGCACCGAAAAAGGAACATGCCGCTGTTCCAGAAATGGTGTCCACTCTCGAGGTACGTTTGCGCGGTTGACAGATCCGGCTTTTCGACAAAGCCACTTAATCTGAGGATATGCGCATCGGTGTTTTGAGCAACACACAAGTAGCCATAGCCCGTCTCGGGCGCATGCGGACGGATGCCGAAAGTCATCAGCAGACCCTCCAGCGCGTCTTCACTGGCAATGCGAACGGCATCGACAAAGGCATCACTGTCTTCAATCACATGATCGCTGGGAAGCACCAGCATCAGTACATCGTCGGACTGGCGCCGCAAATACAGGACAGCGCTGACAATCGCCTGTGCAGTGCCGCGTCGGTGAGGCTCGAGGATCAGCGTGGCGTCATCGATAACAATTCCGCGTATCTGCTCTGCCACCAGAAAGCGCGCATCCTCATGGGTGAGTAATACGGGTGGTCTGCTGCCTGGACCGCTGCAGCGATGCAGGGTTTGCTGCAGCAGACTACTGGTGCCGTTTAGGCGAAGGAATTGTTTCGGGTAGCTTTCGCGCGACAGAGGCCACAGTCGCGTGCCGGAACCACCACAGAGAATGACAGGTACGAGGGGAAGTACGCTCATCGATGTCAGTGCGTCGTGGTGTTCATGAAATAGGCCCGGGTGTACGCATGTACCAGGGGATCGATTGCAATAGTCGCCGGATGTGCCCAACGATATTGTACGTGTTGTGACTGCGACAGCGATAGCACGGTATCCCCCGCCCAGAGACGATGCGCGAGCGCGATATAGTGGGTGCTCTCCTCCGCATCACCATGGAAATTGTCTGGATAAAAATGCTGATAAACAACGCTGAATACGCTTTGCTCCAGATCAAATTCCCGACCCAGTCCAGCCAGAGTAATGCGGGCGAAAGCCTGATCCAGCGTTTCATTTTGTCTTATGCGACCACCCGGGACGAACCATGAGCTTTGTGCCGGTGGATTTTTTCGCCAGCCCAGCAAGACGCGCTGCTCCTTGTCTTCCACCAGCAAATCGATAGCAACCAGCGGCGCATGCGCAATGACCTGGGCGAAGACTTCATCTGCCAGCAAGCGTGAACAGCGACTGGGATCGCTCGAGAGCAGGTTGGTTTCAGTAGGCATTGGTGTCCGTCCATCCCTTGAAGGCAGTCCAGAGAATGATCTTCAGATCTATCGAGAACGACCAGTTCCGGATGTAGTGCAGATCGAGCGCGATGCGGCGAGCCATTTTTTCTTCCGTGTCGGTTTCGCCACGACAGCCGTTAATTTGGGCCCAGCCGGTGATGCCTGGTTTGACGCGATAACGCTGCATGTACATCATCAGTTTGTCTTTGTACAAATCATTGTGAATCAGCGCATGCGGTCGTGGGCGGACCACCGACATATCGCCTTTGAGTACATTGAGAAACTGCGGCAACTCATCCAGACTGGTTCGCCGCATGAGGCGCCCTATGGATGTGACACGTGGATCATCACTGGTTGCCCAAGTCAGCTTCCCGTCGCCTTCCTGGCGCAGTTTCATGCTGCGGAATTTGTACACATCGAATCGCTTGCCATTCAGGCCCAGTCGTGGCTGTGTGAAAAATACCGGGCCAGGCGATGAGGATTTGATGACCAGCGAAAGAATGACAAACAGTGGCAGAAGCAGGATCAATACACATAAAGCAAATCCACGATCAAAGAGACTCTTGCCCAGACCGCGCAGGCCTGTGCTGAGAGGGTGATTGAGATCGACCATGGGTATACCCAGAAAATCGCTATAGCGATGGCTAAGTATGGTCATGGTGGCGGTGTCGGGTACCCAGCGAAGGTCAACGAACAGCTGACATAGCAGCGGCTGCAGCTGATGCCACCGCGACAGCTCCGAAAAAGGAAGTGCGATCCAGACTTCACTGATACCATGGCGCGCGATAGCGTCGGTGATTTGTGCTGTGTTGTACAGACGCTCGATATCACTGTCAAAAGCACGCGTCTCATCAGGCTCATGAATTGCAACGATACGATAAGCAAATCGATGCTGTTGCTTGAGGCGCTGATGAAGTGTCTGCACAGTTTGTCCATAGCCCAACATTAGAACGCGTTTTATTCGCGTATCGGCTACTTCTTTCTGAGATATTCGACCGTGCTGCGAGTCACATGAAACCGGGTTGATCGAGAGTGCTGTATCGTCTGCGGCAATATTGGGCATGACAGTAGGGATTCTTCTGATGACGCAGTTCGGGTAACTCCAATCTGGTCAGCGACTGTTGCTAGCAAGAGGGGGTGTTCATGTTGGACTCTGCGCGTCAATCCCGAGTGCCCGTTGTTGTCTCGCCTCAAATGTGCTGATGGCTTTGCGTGTGATTACTGATGGAATTTCAGCTGGTTGTGGTGGGTGCGCCTGGATGCAGAGGAAACGGCGCGCGGATTCTGAACGATGGCAGTACGCTATCATTCCATTCATGAGTGAAGAAAATACCCTACGTATGTACGATTTGATCGGTGGCGATGAGAAGCTGCGCGAACTGGTTGATCGATTTTATGATTTGATGGACCTGGAATCTGGTTTCGCTGAACTGCGTGCGATGCATCCGCCATCCCTCAATATCTCCCGAGAAAAGCTGTACCGCTTTCTGTCCGGATGGACAGGTGGGCCGGATTTGTATACGCCGTATTACGGACCCGCTTTTCTGCGCGCCCGGCATTTACCTTTCCCGATAGGCACGTCAGCGCGCGATCAGTGGCTGACCTGCATGTTGATGGCGATGCAGGACCTCGGTTTGGAAGAAGACAAACAGGAGGTGCTGCTGCAGGCGTTTTTCAAGACGGCGGATTGGATGCGGAATCAGGCCTCTTGACGGGATCTTGATCGACGGCAGATTGGGTATCGGGGCAGGTTTGCTCGCCAGTGATGTGTTTAGTCGGGATGTCACCGAATAAACCTCGGTAAATGAAAGAGGCTGGATCCTCCCTGGCGGGGCGCGCACTGGCTTGCAGGCCAGTGCCGTTACGCGGGCAGACCGCATGTGGTCTGAAACCCCCGCTACACCCTTGTGCTGGGATGACAGTTTGACAGCGGTTGGCCTCAACGCCGTAATGCCATTGAACGCTGGGATCCCGCGTCGGTCGTTGTATTCCCGATGAGCTTTGAAAAATAAATACGGCGCTATTAAGACCTTCAGGAGCATTTCAATTCAAACCAACCCCTGAAAAGGAATCACATCCACACTGTTCCCCGCATGAACATCACCCTGCTCATGATGAAGTATCACCATGCAATTAGCTTCCGACATGGAACTGAGTATGCCCGAGCCCTGTGAACCCGTGATGCGTACGCTTTGTCGACCTTGCGCATCAATGCTCAGTATGCCGCGCTGGTATTCCGTACGTCCCGGTTTTTTACGCAAGCGCTGACTGCTAGTGACCCGCACGGCAAGTACCTCAGGCGGTTGTGCCCCCATCAGCCGGTATAAAGCCTCGCGCGCAAAAAAATAAAAGCTGACCATCGTGGCGACCGGGTTACCCGGCAGGCCGAAGAGCAGAGCGCTGTCATTGCCACTGGTGATTCGCCCAAAGGCCAATTGTCTTCCGGGGCGCATGTCGATTTTCCAGAACAGCACGTCGCCCAGCCGTATCATCATTTTGCGGGTGTAATCGGCATCGCCGGCAGATACGCCACCCGACGTGATGATGACATCCGCATCCATGCAAGCTCTTCGCAACGCCGTTTCCAGCGACACTGGTTCATCTTTGATCACACCCATATCGATGGGATCACAACCCGAGCGCAGCAACATGCCGTGCAATGTGTAGCCATTACTATCGTAGACACAACCATCCTCCAGGGGCTCGCCAGGGGAGCGCAATTCATCACCCGTCGAAAAATAAGCGACCCGCAATTTGCGCCTGACGCTGACTTTGCCGATACCCAGCGATGCAATCAAACCCAGATCGGCGGGTGTCAGAATTTTTCCTTGCGTGACCGCTGCGCTGCCCATGGCCAGATCCTCGCCGGCCATGCGGCGATTGTCACCTGCACGAATTTTCCCTGCGGGCAGGGTCACGTAAGTGTCAGTTCCAGACAAAACGAATTCACTCGGCATCACCGTATCGCAACCTTCGGGCATGACAGCGCCTGTCATGATGCGTACGCATTCACCCGGCATTACCGGGTTGTTATGAGGCTTTCCCGCATAAGCGACGCCAACCACCCGCAACGTACAGGGCTGATCACCGAGATCACCGCCATGTAATGCATAGCCATCCATCGCCGAGTTATCGTGCGCGGGGACATTGATGAAGGAGACAACATCGCTCGCCAGTACCCGACCCAGTGTCGCTTTGAGCGACAGTGTTTCTGTATCATTGATCGGAACGATGAAGCTGCGGATGAGTTGCTGTGCGACAGACACCGATACACTGTCGGCGTGATAACCAGGGAATTGACTCGCGATATCGGACAGACGGGATTCGGGCACGACGATCGCTGACTATCCGCCGATGTAGGACATTTCGACCTTGCGCATAGGTCGTTCCAGACCTTCGGTTTGCTGAGTGCGCAGTTCTGAGTACCGGTCCTCGCGTTGCGCCCACAAATGCGCGATCGCAGCAGTAATTTCTTCATCGCTGTGATCCTTGCGCAGCAGCGCGCGCAAATCATGACCACCGGTCGCAAACAGACAGGTGAACAGTTTGCCTTCGGTGGAGAGCCGCGCACGATTGCAGTCACTGCAAAACGCCTGCGTGACGCTCGAGATCACGCCGACTTCGCCACTGCCGTCGGTATAACGCCAACGTTCTGCGGTTTCACCGGTGTAGTTGGGCTCGATTTCTTCCAGGGGCATGGTCTCGTTGATGCGGCGGATGACTTCAGCGGAAGGAATGACTTCATCCATCTTCCAGCCGTTGGAGGCGCCGACATCCATGTATTCGATAAAGCGCAGAATCACCGGCGAGCCTTTGAAGTAGCGTGCCATGGGCACGATCTCCTGATCATTCATGCCGCCTTTGACGACCATGTTGACTTTGATCGGTCCCAGCCCCATTTTTTGCGCGACTTCAATGCCATGCAAGACGTCAGCAACCGGAAAGTCGACATCGTTCATGCGCTGGAACGTAGCCTCATCGAGTGAATCCAGCGATACCGTCACGCGTTTGAGGCCGGCATCTTTCAATGACTGCGCTTTTTTGGCCAGCAGCGAGGCATTGGTGGTCATCGTGAGGTCCAGCGGCTTGCCGTCGGGTGTGGTGATCACAGCGAGCATTTCAATGAGTTTTTCGATGTTCTTGCGCAGCAGCGGCTCACCACCAGTGAGGCGAATTTTTTCCACGCCATGCGCGACCAAAATTTTGGTCAGGCGCGTGATCTCTTCGAATGAGAGCAGCAGACTTTGCGGCAGGAATTCGTAATTGTTGTCGAAGACTTCCTTGGGCATGCAGTACACGCACCGGAAGTTACAGCGATCCGTCACCGATATACGAAGGTCGCGCAAAGGCCGCGATAGTCGGTCCGACAGCAGACCTGTGGCGGGTACAAGTTGCTCGGGTATGTGCGGTATCGCTTGCAGGTAGCGCAGGTCGGCAACGGGAATGATGCGTTCGGTCATGGGGTTCCGGTGCAGCGCGGGCCATCGCCGGCTGTATAGAGGGTTTATTTCAAAGGAGAATAAGATACCACGAGGCCGGTGATCGCACAGACAAGGATCAACCGTATGGTGCCGACTTTGAAGTGCAATAGCGCGATGGCCGCCAGTGCTGCGATCGCGACCGCGACCCAGTCCCAGTAAGCGAGAGGCTCGGCGAGATGGAATACGTGCCAGGCAAAAAAGACTGTGAGGCTCGCGATCACGCCGACGACAGCGGCGGTGATGGCGGTCAGGGGGGCGGTCAGCCGCATATTGTTGCGGGTGGCTTCGACGAAGGGGGCACCCGCGAGAATGAAGACGAAGGACGGGAGGAAGGTAAAGAAAAACGCGACCAGCGCCCCGGCCGTACCGCCAGCCAGCAGCGCCATCGGCCCAAAAACCTCGCGCGTCCAGCCACCGAGAAAGCC
>SYFN01000232.1 GCA_005800405.1 Burkholderiales bacterium | reverse complement strand
TCTCAAGCACGATGGCGTCGAGCAAACTGCCCGACGAACAGGCGCCTCAGTCGCCAACCCCGGCGATGACGAAATCCGCATTGGCCTTCAGATGCGCGACCTGGTCGGCCTTGAGCGGCGCGCGCTGGTGTTTGTGGATCAGCACATCCAGCTTGATGCCGTGCGCCGTTGCCAGCTTCTCCGCGACTTTCCGCAGAACGGCTGCGGAATTTTTGCGCGTGTTATCGACCAGGCCCACGCGCAGGCCTTCAAATGTTTTCGGTCGCGCCACATAATCGATGCGCTCGCGTGTCGTCGCGATGGTCGGATCCAGGATATCTAGCATGAGTTGGTTTCCTTTCAGGGCTACCGGTAAAGTGTAGCAGCCCGCCGCAGTGTCGGCATCACAAGCGCCCGCCGGCCGCGCAATGCCGCTGGCGGGCGCTTACTCGACGGCAATATTCGCGTCCCTGATTACCTTGGCCCAGACCTGGGTTTCGGCCCTGATGGCTGCCCCCAGCTGCTGCGGGTCCTTGATGGAAACCTCCAGGCCGTCCCGCCGCAAGGTGTCGCGCACATCGGATGACTGCAGGATTTTTGCGGTCGCTGCATAGATCGTGTTGATGATGGATCCCGGCGTGCGCGCCGGCGCCATGAAACCAAACCAGGAGGTGACGTCGAATCCCGGCAAGCCGGCTTCGGCGATGGTCGGAATCTCCGGCACCGTCTGCGAACGGGTCAGGCCGGTGACGCCCAGCGCCTTGATGCGGCCGGTGGCGACGTGCGGATGCAGTGACGCAAGACTGCCGAACAACACCTGTACTTCATTGCCGAGGATGGCCGCGGACGCGGGCCCCCAAACTCGTGTCCAGAAAAATCGGGGGCGGCTCAATCGACTAGTGAGTAATCAGCATAATGCCTGAGCGTTTGGCTTTGCCCGGTTTTGCTCCCAGTTTTCCAACGTACGCATGTTCTTGCGCAGGTAAGTCCCATTCGGACAAGCGCGGCTTAATGCTCGGCAATGCCTTTTTGTTTAAGCGCATGGGTTCTCTCGGAAAGACTATCCATGTAGGCAAAGAGTACGCCAGAAATAACAAGAACAATATGAATGCCGACTTTCCATGCAATGGCCTGATCAGCCTCTGACCAGATTGCGGGTGTATTGCCTCCACTTTTAAGGAGGGCGCTGAGATTCACGAAGCCCTTGAGCAACTCGATTGCAGAGATGGCAACAATCGAAGCGATCACCTTGATCTTCAAGCTAGCGAAATCCACCTGACCCATCCATTCGGGCCGGTCTTCATGCCCTTTCGTGTCGATCTTAGAAACGAAATTTTCGTACCCGCTGAATATCACGATAATGAGCAAGTTGGCCACGAGGGAAAGATCCACTAGAGCCAAAACAGCCAGCACCACCTCGCTCTCGCTCGCGGCCAAAATGTTAGGTAAGACGTGGATCAGTTCTTGCATGAACTTCATCAACAACATACCGATGCCTACCACGAGTCCGAGGTAAAACGGTGCCAGCAGCCACCGGCTGTTAAAAATCAATACTTCTAAAAAGGTTTCAATAGCTTTCATGAGTATTCCCTTTAAATAAATAAAAAATAATTCTGTTAGTCATTGAGTTCTGACATACGCTGTGCTCCACACAAAAATTCGTGTGTCGAAAAACGCAGTTTTAGTATAGCGTCTGATAAAAAGGTCTGTTACGAGTATGCTGTGGAATGTTTAGCACACTTTTCGGCGTAAGTCCTTGTTTGTTGGTGGTGCAGTCGCCACCCGGAACAAAACCCGTTATCTCAACTCCTGAATGCTGCGGCGGATGATTATCCGTGTTTTCGGACGTTTGTCCCATACCAGTTCAGGCGTAACTGCGGCGCGATGCACCGGTTTAACCCGGATTCGTTTCTCGCGGCCTGCATGCCACAAGTCAAACTGGGCCTGCGCCCGAAGCCATGTCTCTGCACTGCCGCCTAACCACTGCGCAAACCGAATTGCCATTTCAGCACTGATTGCGGTGCGACCATTGATCACCCGCGATAGAGCCACACGGGACACGCCGAGCTGATTGGCGGCGGCGGTCACCGTCAGATCGAGCCCCGGGAGCACGTCCTCACGGATCACCAGGCCGGGGTGGGGGGGGTGAACATCATCATCGTCATTTCCTCAGTGGTAGTCCTGATAATCCACGATTTCAGCGTCCTCGCTGGAAAATTTAAACGTCAGCCGCCAGTTGCCACTGACCCAAACCGACTAACGCCCCACATCGCGACCGAGCAGGCGGTGCAATTTCCAGCCTGGCTTGTCCATATCTGTTGCCGCCGACCGAAAATTAACCAGTTTAGAGGGGTAGTGCCAATCGTGCACTGACCAGCGCATTCATTGGGCTTACCCTGGTCAAACCGGAATCGGCACACCTGGTCAATTCGGCGCTGGCGTCAACAACTTACAGTGTTCTTTGCCCTTTTTATGCAAAATTCAGGATAGGGACCATGGAAATTGAATGGAACAGGGAAATTGGGGATTTGGATAGTCTGTGCGCACGATATTGTGCCGGCGCAGGTGTCCCTGATCGTCTATCCCGCCAATACCGCCATCCTT
>SYFN01000231.1 GCA_005800405.1 Burkholderiales bacterium | reverse complement strand
GCCTTGCCCGTAGTGTGTTGTCGGGGCGCAAGTGTAGGGTGTCCTTGACCTTGAGCACGACCTTGCGAACATCCACCACCACGACAGGGGCAGAAGCGTCACGCACCGTAGGCTTGTCTGATGGACTGGCACTGGCCTGGGCGATTGCCAGCGCGCTGCTGCAAACCAATCGCAGCCTTACGCTCTTTGCCACGCATTACTTCGAGCTGACCCAACTGCCACAGACGCATACTGGCTGTGCAAATGTGCACTTGTCTGCCGTCGAACACAAAGACACGATTGTGTTTCTTCATACGGTAGAACAAGGTCCCGCATCGCAGAGCTATGGGCTGCAGGTCGCACAACTCGCAGGGGTGCCGCAGACCGTGATTCGCGCAGCGCGTAAGCATCTCGCAGCACTGGAAGCGCATGCTGCACAGTTGGACACGCAATTCGATTTGTTTGCCAGTGCAGCGACCGAGGAAGTAGTCGCCAACCCTGTGGCAGACACCGCATCACCACTTAAAGAAGCGCTACTGGGTATAGACCCAGACAGCCTGACACCCCGCGAAGCGCTTGAAGCGCTCTACCATCTCCGCCAGCTGACCAAGGATTCGTCATCCCCATCATGAGACACCTTGTTGTTTGGCTGGCGATCGGCATATCAGCTTTACCCAACCTCTGTCATGCCGAGGCATTTCGTTTCGGCGTGCTCATGCATATGTCAGATGAGCGCAATGAAGACCATGGATGGCGCATGGCGATCGAGCATGCACAAATGACCGAAGCTGCGTTCATCGTTGTCAACGGGCTCAAGCGCTCTGGCGATCGCTGCAGCGAAACGTTGTACCAGCAGCGCATGGATCTGCTCAAACAAGCGACCGTGCCGGTTATCTTATCCATGGCAGCGACAGACTGGGCATATTGCCGTGACCGGCAAAATCGCACAGCAGGTTTGGTCTGGCTAAACCTTTTGCGGGAAAAATTTGCAGGAAATACCAGTACCCAAAACAACGCGGCGTTCACCCTGAAACACCAGACTGCCGTGCCGGCCTACCGCAGCTATACGGAGAATACACGCTGGGTTTACGACCGTATTCTGTTTGCGACACTGCATGTGGCGGCCAACAATAATCAGTACATCGAGGCTGCCGGACGCAATAGTGAATTTGAAGACAGACAGGTGGCCAATCGCGAGTGGATACGACGGCTTGCTGAGGTTGCGATCCGAGAGCATCGTGGTGCCATCGTGATTTTTTGTGATGGCGATCCGCTACCCGCCCCGTGGCTGCGCGGTCAGGAAAAGGATGGTTACAAAGTGATTCGCAAGCAGCTTCGCAAACTCGCCGAGAAATCCGCTCTTTGGATTCTGCTGGTCCAAGGCTCATCGGTAGACATACCCAAAACCACTCCCGACATCGTCTGGGCCAACCGACTGGGCTATGTGACCCTGCCCACCGGCGTCAGCATCCTGACCGCCGATCTCAACGCAACACAACCCTTCGCCGTAATCACAGAAGCGCCATAAGCTGTCTGACTACTGCAACTGAATCGAGCGGAACTGGTCGCCCTCATCATCGTCGTCGTGATGGTGATGGCCATGTGGCCCGTGCACGTGGTCATGGGCGATTTCCTCGGGGCTCGCTTCCCGTACTTCAACCACGTTCAGTGCAAAGCGCAGGGCCATTCCAGCCAGCGGATGATTACCATCCAGAACCACCTTTCCATCGGCGATATCGGTTACGGTGAAGACCCGCGCCTCGCTTGACTCACCCGCCTCGGGCGCGCCCTCAAACTGCAAACCAATTTCCAGCGGTTCCGGCAAGGCCTCTCGTGGCTCGATTTTGACCAGATCAGCATCGTATTCGCCGAACGCATCTTCGGGCTCCACCTGAATCGTCACCTGATAACCGGCGGCTTTGCCTGCCAGTGCTTCCTCGATCTTGGGCAGCGTGTTGGCGTAGCCACCATGCAGGTAAACCATGGGTTGCTCGCTCTGCTCGATCAGATTGTCCTGTGCGTCAGAGAGTTTGTAGTGCAGCGTAACGACGGTATCTTTGCCGATGTTCATCATGTCATCCTTTCGCTGAATCGGTCGCTGAGTATACCCGACACCTACCGGATTACTCCCCTTCCAAGAGGGCGTTGTCACGCCGTCGATATAATGGGCGAATGAAAAATACCCACCTGCTTGGCGGTCTCACGCCAGACCAGTTCCTCCGGAGGTACTGGCAGAAAAAGCCCCTGCTGGTCCGCAATGCCATTCCCGACATGCAGGCGCTGCTCGCACGCGAAGACTTGTTCAGTCTCGCTGCACGCGAGGACGTCGAATCCCGACTGATCACGAATTTCCGCCGGCAGTGGAAAATGCAGCAGGGTCCGCTAAACGCCTTACCGTTAACTACCCGAAAGAACTGGACGCTGCTGGTGCAAGGTGTCAACCTGCATGATGATCAGGCAGATCAACTACTGCATCAGTTCCGCTTCATTCCCGACTGCCGGCTCGATGACCTGATGATCAGCTATGCCACACACGGTGGTGGCGTCGGCGCCCATGTCGATTCCTATGATGTTTTTCTGTTGCAGGCCCACGGGCAGCGACGCTGGCGCATCGGGGCACAACAAGATCTGCGCCTGCGCGAAGATCTACCCCTCAAAATCCTCAGGCATTTCGTGCCCGAGCAGGAATTCATTCTCAATCCCGGCGATATGCTGTACCTGCCGCCGCAGTACGCGCACGAGGGTGTCGCTGTAGGCGAGTGCATGACCTATTCCATCGGTTTTCGAGCCCCGACCTGGCAAGAGCTAGGCGAGGCGTTTCTCGCGTTCATGGCCGACTCGATTGAACTGCCCGGCCGATACAGTGATCCCACGCTGCGATCCACCCGCCACCCGGGCGCCATCGGCGATCAAATGATGGATGCCGTGAATCGCACCCTGCAAAAACTCGCCAGCACAGGGGCTGATAGAGAGATTTTCCTTGGCGAATATCTCTCCGAGCCCAAACCCTCAGTCAGCTTCGATCCACATCCGAATCCGCTGGGTGTACGGCAATTTGCCAAAGCAGCGGCACGCCTCGGGATTCGCTTGCATCGCAAAACCCGGATGCTGCATCGCCACAAATATATGTTCATGAACGGTGAATCTTATCTTCCCGGTACCTCAGATCGCAGCGTTCTGAGGCGTTTGGCAGACGACCGTGTACTTGACGCTAGCCATCTCGCGCGAGCCTCAGCCGACCTCAGCGAGAGCTTGTATCGGTGGTACCTGGATGGCTGGCTTGATCTTCAAACGACAAAGAGTTTCCAAAAAAGCTAATATACTTGCTTCACGGTTCTTTCAGCGCTCAATTTGCCTGCATCTGTCCATAATTTTTCTATACGAAACTTGATATTCGTCTCTAGAAATCGCATAAAACGGCTTGCGCGGTTTTAAATAAGGCCAGTATAATTTCTGGCTAGGAAGTTTTGACGGTGCGGCAGTGCGTCAATTGCGACTGCCGACCCAGAAAACACGACCTGATGTGCGATAACTACCGGTAGTTATTAAACAAAATTGAAGTGAAATTTTTTATATTTAACCGAAAGAAAATCATGAAAAAATCGCTGCTGATCGCTTCTCTGCTGGCTCTGGCTCTGGCTGCTTGCGGCAAGAAAGAAGAAGCCGCCGCCCCTGCTCCTGCTCCTGCTTCTGAAGCACCTAAGGCTGACGCTCCTGCCGCAGAAGCACCTGCTGCTGACGCTCCTAAAGCTGACGCTTCTGCTCCTGCTGCACCTGCTACTGAAGAGAAGAAGTAATCACGGGCAACCGAGCAAAAAAG